>DATMJX010000334.1:0-51326 GCA_035553715.1 Methylibium sp. | reverse complement strand
GGCCGCGGTCGACGCGGCGCTGGCGTCCCTCGGCGAGCCGCCGCTCGCGCGGCCGGCAGTGGGCGAGGCGAGTGCCTGGAGCGACGCCGAGCGTGCCCGTCACGGCGCGCTGTTCATCGCGCTGCAGGCCGCGCTGCTGGTCCCGCCCGCGCCTTCGCCGGCCGACGCGGCGCCGGGGCCCGAGCTGCGGCGCCTCGTCGCCGAGCGACTGTCGGACTGGCAGCGGCGGCTGCGCAAGGAAGCCAGGCGCTATGCGTCGCTCGACGACGACGGCCGCCACCGCGTGCGCCGACGCGCCAAGCGCCTGCGCTACGCGGCCGAGTTCGCCGCGCCGCTGTTCCCGAAGGCGGCGGTCGAGGCCTTTCTCGAGCGCCTGCGCGCGGCCCAGGAGCGGCTGGGCGATTTCAACGACCTGTGCGTGGCGATGGCGGCCTGCCGCTCGCTCGCCGCCACCGAGCCGCGCGCCTGGTTCGCGCTCGGCTGGCTGGCGGCGCGCCGCGAGGCGGCGCTGGCCGAGGGCGCGGCGGCGCTGGCCCGCTGGCGCCAGGCCGAACCGTTCTGGCGCTGAAGGGCCGCGAGGGGCCGGGCGGTGCTCAGGCGCCGCGTGCGGGCGCGGCCCCGGCCCGCCAGCGCTCGGCGAGCGCCGCCACGGCCAGCGGCGCGCTCGTGTCCACCCTGAGCGCGTGGCGCTGCTCGTCGGCGTCCAGCGGCTCGGCCCGGGCCGCGAGCTGCTCGAGCACGGCCAGACCGGCCTCCGAGGGGTCATCGCCGCGCGCCTGGCGCGCGACGATGCGTTCGCGCAGCAGCGCCATCGGCGCGTCGCAGTGCAGCAGCGCGAAGGGGCAGCCCAACTCGGCCGCCAGCGCGGCGAACTCGAGGCGCTCGGCGCGCCGCAGGAAGGCCGCGTCGACCACCACCGGCCAGCCGGCGCTCAGCGCCGTGCGCGCCAGGCCGGCCAGCCGCGCATAGGTGCGGCGGGTCGTGTCGCTGTCGTAGGCTGCGCCGCCGGGCGGCGTGGCGGCCAGCGGCGCGAGGCCGAGCAGGCGCTTGCGCTCGACGTCCGAGCGCAGCCGCAGCGCGCCGGTGGGGCCGAGCAGCTGCAGCGCCGCATGGCTCTTGCCCGAGCCCGGCAGGCCGTGGGTGATCAGCAGCGCCGGTGCCGGCGCGGCGCGCGCCTCGGCCAGGGCCAGCGTCAGGTAGTCAAGCGCCGACGGCCGGCACGGGGCCGGCGCGCGCAGTCCGGTGACCAGTGCGCGCACCAGCGCCCGGTAGACGAGGGCGTGGCGCCACAGCGGCAGCCCGGCATGGTCGCCGCTGGCCTCGACCCAGGCGTTGACGAAGCGCGCCGCGGCGACGGGCTGGCCATGCGCCTTCAGGTCCATCGCGGTGAAGGCCACGTCGTCGACGACGTCGATGAAGCGCAGCGCCGGGTCGAACTCGATCGCGTCGAAGGGGAACCAGCCCGCGTCGAGCTGCACGATGTTCGCGAGGTGCAGGTCGCCATGGCCCTCGCGCACCTGCCGTGCCGCGCGGCGCGCGGCCCACAGCGGCGCGAGCGCGTCGCCCTGGGCGGCGAACCAGCCGCGCAGGACGTCGATGTCGGCGCGGCGCTGCGGCCACTGCGCCGCGACGCCGTCGAGCGTGGCCAGCGCCATCGCGTGCAGGGCGGCGCCGCCCCAGGCCCCGTCCGCCGGGGCCGGCTCGGCGCGGCCCTGCCAGCCGGCGATCTGCGCGGCGAGCGGCTCGAGCAGGCCGGGATCGAGCGGCCCGCCCAGCGCCCGCGTGGCGAGCAGCGCGTCGGCGGGGAAGCGGCGCATCCGCACCGCGTGGTCGAGCAGCGGGCCGTCCCCGTCCAGGCGGGGTTCGGCCAGGCTGCCGGTGACCCGGCTCAGGCCGAGGTAGATCTGCGGCGCGAAACGGCGGTTGACGCGCAGCTCCTCCTCGCAGAAGTGCCGGCGCCGCCCGGCGTCGCTGAAGTCCAGGAAGGGCAGCTTCACCGGCTTCTTGAGCTTGTAGGCCAGCGTGCCGGCCAGCAGCACCCAGGAGATGTGGGTCTCGATCAGCTCCACCGGCGTGCCGTCGCGGCCGAGCCAGCGGCGCAGCCCGTCGACCAGCGCACGCGAGGTCTGGTCGTTCATCGTGACGCGCCATGCCGGATGCCGCCCATGGGCGCGATTCTGCGCGGAGGCGCGCCGCCGCGCCCGGGCTGGGCACAATCGGTGCGCCCTCGCCGAGGCCCCGCCATGACGATCCGCCACCTCGACCGCCTGCTCGAACCTGCCTCGATCGTCCTGATCGGCGCGACGCCGCGGCCCGGCAGCGTCGGCAACCTGGTCTGGCGCAACCTGCGGGCCGGCGGCTTCGCCGGGCCGGTGATGGCGGTCAACCCCGCGCACCGCACGCTCGACGGCGAGCCTTGCGTGGCGCGCGTGGCCGACCTGCCGCGGGTGCCGGACCTGGCGGTGGTCTGCACGCCGCCGGCCAGCGTGCCCGGGCTGGTCGCCGAGCTCGGCGCCTTCGGCACGCGCGCGGTCGTGGTGCTGACCGCCGGGCTGACGCGCGAGCACAAGCAGGCCGCGCTCGACGCCGCGCGGCCGCACTGCCTGCGCCTGCTCGGGCCCAACTGCATCGGCCTGATGACGCCGCGCCTGGGCCTGAACGCCAGCTTCGCCCATGCCGCGGCGCGCCCGGGCGAGATCGCCTTCGTCTCGCAGTCCGGCGCGCTGCTGACCGCGATGCTCGACTGGGCCGGCGCGCGCGGCGTCGGCTTCTCGCACCTGGTGTCGATCGGCGAGCGGCTCGACGTCGACTTCGGCGACCTGCTCGACCTGCTGGCCAGCGACGCCCACACCCGCGCGATCCTGCTCTACATCGAGTCGATCGAGTCGCCGCGCAAGTTCATGTCGGCGGCGCGCGCGGCGGCGCGCAACAAGCCGGTGATCGTCGTGAAGGCCGGCCGCAGCCGCAGCGGTGCGCAGGCGGCGGCCTCGCACACCGGCGCGCTGGCGGGCGCCGACATCGTGTTCGACGCCGCGATCCGCCGCGCCGGCATGCTGAGGGTGGACACGCTGCAGGAGCTCTTCCTCGCGGCGCAGACGCTCGCGCGGCTGCAGCCGGCGCAGGCCGGGGCGCTGACCGTGCTGACCAACGGCGGCGGCGGCGGCGTGCTGGCCGCCGACGCGGCCGAGCGGCTGGGCGTGCCGATGGCGGTACCGGGGGCGGCGCTGCTCGGGCGGCTCGACGCGCTGCTGCCGCCGACCTGGTCGCACGCGAACCCGATCGACATCATCGGCGACGCCCCGGTCGAGCGCTATGGCGCGGCACTGGCCGAGCTGCTGGCCGACCCGGACAGCGGCACCGTGCTGCTGCTGCACGCGCCGACCGCGATGGTGGGCAGCGAGGCGATCGCGCAGGCGCTGCTGCCGCTGGCGCGCGGCGCGTCGGGGCGGCTGATGAGCTGCTGGCTCGGCGAGTCGGCGGTCGCGCGGGCGCGCCACCTGTTCACCGAGGCGGGCATCGCCGACTACGCGACGCCGGAGGAGGCGGTGCATGCGCTCGCGCTGCTGCGCACCTGGCGCGTCAACCAGGAGGCGCTGCTCGAGACCCCGGCATCGGCCGAGGCGCCGGCGCCGGCGCTCGACGTCGCCCGCGCGCTGGTCGATCGCGCGCTCGCCGAGGGCCGGGGCTGGCTGAGCGATGCCGACGCGATGGCGCTGCTGGCCGCCTACGGCGTGCCGGTGATCCCGACCCGCCTGGCCGCGCCCACGGCCGAGGCCGCCGTCGCGGCGGCGGCCGAGACCGGCTACCCGGTGGCGCTGAAGATCGCCTCGCGCGACATCCTCCACAAGTCCGATGTCGGCGGGGTCGTGCTCGACCTGCGCGACGAGGCCGCGCTGCGCGCCGCGGCCGACACGCTGCTGGCACGCGTGCGCGCGCGCCAGCCCGGCGCGCGCCTCGACGGCCTGACGGTGCAGCGCATGGCCGAGCGGCCCCAGGCCCACGAGCTGATCGTCGGCGCCAGCGTGGACGCGCTGTTCGGGCCGGTGCTGCTGTTCGGCGCCGGCGGCACCGCGGTCGAGGTGCTGGCCGACCGTGCCGTCGCGCTGCCGCCGCTGAACCGCGCGCTGGCGGCCGAGCTGGTCGCGCGCACCCGCGTCGCGCGGCTGCTGGCCGGCTACCGCAACCGCCCACCCGCGGACCGGGCGGCGCTGTACGACGTGCTGGCCGCGGTGGCGCGGCTGCTCGCCGACTTGCCGGAGGTGGCCGAGCTCGACATCAACCCGCTGCTGGCCGATGCGCAGGGCGTGCTGGCGGTCGACGCGCGGGTGCGCGTGGCGGCCGAGTGCCCGGGCGGCGGTGCGCGCTTCGCGATCCGGCCCTACCCGAGCGAGCTGGTCGCCCCGGTCGACTGGCGCGGCCGGCGCCTCGTCGTGCGGCCGATCCGCCCCGAGGACGAGCCGGCGCACCGGCGCTTCATCGAGCGGCTCGCTGCCGAGGACATCCGCATGCGCATCTTCCACACGCGGCGCGTGCTGCCGCACAGCGAGCTGGCGCGGCTGACGCAGATCGACTACGAGCGCGAGATGGCGCTGGTCGCGGTCGAGCTCGACGCCACCGGGCGCGAGGGCGAGACGCTCGGCGTGGTGCGGCTGGTGGCCGACCCGGACAACGTCGAGGCCGAGTTCGCGATCATCGTGCGCAGCGACCTGAAGGGCGGCGGTCTCGGCCGCCTGCTGATGCAGCGCATCACCGACTACGCGCGCGGGCGCGGCACGCGCCGCCTCGTCGGCGACGTGCTGCGCGGCAACCGTGCGATGCTCGAGCTGGCCGCGCACTGCGGCTTCGAGCCCGACCCCGCGGCCTCGGACCACGAGATCGTGCGGCTGCGCCTGCCGCTGGACTGAGCGCGGCTCAGCGCTCGGCGGGGGCGGCGCGCTGCAGGGCGCTGTCGAGGTCCGGGCTCAGCCCGGCGGCGCCGAGCTCGGCGTCCAGCCCGCTGCGCTCGACGATGGAGCGCGGCTGCTCGTGCAGGCCGGCCAGGCACAGCGCGATGCCGCGGCGCCGCAGCGCGCGGTGCAGTGTGCGCAGCGCCTCGGCGCCACTGACGTCCAGCGCCACCAGCAGCCGCGCGTCGAGCACCAGCGCACGCGTGCCCTCGGGCAGCGTGTCCGCCAGCGCCTCGAGCCGGTCGACCGCGCCGAAGAACAGCGCGCCGTAGAGCCGCCGCACCACCACGCCGGCCGGCGGCGCATCGCCCTCCGGCGCGTCGATGCGGAACAGCGCGGCCATGCGCCAGATGAAGAAGCCGCAGGCCAGCACCAGGCCGACCTCGACCGCCACCGTCAGGTCGAACACCACCGTCAGCACGAAGGTGCCGAGCAGCGTGACCCGGTAGGGCACGGTCAGGTGGCGCAGGCGCGCGAACTCATGCCACTCGCCCATGCTCCAGGCGACGAACAGCAGGATGCCGGCCAGCGACGCGAGCGGCACGTGCAGCGCCAGCGGCGCGGCCACCAGCACCACCGCCAGCAGCGTGAACGCATGCACCATGCCGGCCACCGGGCTGCGCGCGCCGGCGCGCACGTTGGTGATGGTGCGTGCGATCGTGCCGGTGGCCGGCAGGCCGCCGAACACCGGCGCGACCATGTTGGCCACGCCCTGGGCCATCAGCTCCTGGTTCGGGTCGTGGCGCGGCAGCGCGGTGGCGTTGTCGGCCACCCGTGCGCACAGCAGCGACTCGATCGCGCACAGCAGCGCGATCGTGATCGTCGGGATCACGAGCTGCTTCGCGCTGGCCCAGCTGAAGGCCGGCAGCTCGAGCTGCGGCAGCGCCTGCGGGATGCCGCCGAAGCGGCTGCCGATGGTCTCGACCGGCAGCTCGAACAGCGCGGTGGCCAGCGTCGCGAGCGCGAGCGCGACGATCGTGCCGGGCAGGTGCGCGACCACGCGCCGCAGGCGCGCGGCCGGCGTGCTCGGCGTCACCGGCATCGCGTAGGCCTTGGGCCACACGACCACCAGCGCGAGGCTGGCCAGGCCGATCGCGAGCGCGACCGGGTTCAGGCCGTCGAGGTGGCGCGCGAGCGTGGCCAGCTGCGCCAGGAAGTCGGCCGGCAGCTTCTCGATTGGCAGGCCGAGCAGGTCCTTGAGCTGCGACAGCGCGATCAGCACCGCGATGCCGTTGGTGAAGCCGATCACGATCGCCACCGGGATATAGCGCACCAGCGCGCCGAGCCTGAGCGCGCCCATCGCGAACAGCAGCACCCCGGCCAGCGCGGTCGAGATCAGCAGGTTGGTCAGGCCGTAGCGCTCGACGATGCCGTAGACGACGACGATGAAGGCGCCGGCCGGCCCGCCGATCTGCACGTGCGAGCCGCCGAGCGCCGAGATCAGGAAGCCGGCGACGATCGCGGTGATGAGACCCTGCTCGGGCTTGAGGCCCGAGGCGATCGCGAAGGCCATCGCGAGCGGCAGCGCGACGATGCCGACGGTCAGGCCGGCCGAGATGTCGGCCAGCAGGTCGCGGCGCTGGTAGCCGCTCAGCGCCTCGAGCAGGCGGGGTCGGAAGGGGTGAAGACGGGGCAGGGCCATGGAACCTCCGGTATCGGGTGGGACGCGCGCAAGAAGCGCGCCTCCGGAGGTCCGCAGTGGTGGCGCTGGGCGACGAAGCGGCGCCGGCGCGTCGGTCCGAAGACCTGGCTGCGCGCGGCGCGCCGCATCAGCGGATCCGCAGCCCCGGCACGGCGCCGGGCGTGGGTTCGAGCAGGTAGAGACCGGCGTGGCCCTTCTCGTCGGCGTGCGAGGCGGCCAGCACCATGCCCTCGCTGAGACCGAACTTCATCTTGCGCGGCGCCAGGTTGGCCACCAGCACGGTCATCTTGCCGATCACGTCCTCGGGACCGAAGGCCGCCTGGATGCCGCTGAAGACGTTGCGGGTGCGCCCCTCGCCGACGTCGAGCGTGAGCTGCAGCAGTTTCGTGCTGCCCTCGACCCGCTTCGCGTCGACGATCTTCGCCAGCCGCAGGTCGACCTTGGTGAAGTCGTCGATCGAGATCGTCGGCGCGAGGTCCTCGCCGCCCGGCTTCGGGAGCTCGACCGCGGGCGGCTCGAACAGCGCGTCGAGCAGCTTCGGGTCGACGCGCTGCATCAGGTGCTCGTAGGCGCCGATCGTGTGCGCGCCGAGCAGGCGCTGCGCGTCGGCGAAGCGCAGCGGCTCGACCTTCAGGAAGGCCTCGACGCGCGCGGCCAGCGCCGGCAGCACCGGCTTCAGGTAGACCGTCAGCAGCCGGAAGGCCTCGATGCAGGTGCTGCAGACATCGTGCAGCACGGCCTCCTGGCCGGCCTGCTTGGCCAACTCCCAGGGCTTGTGGCGGTCGACGTACTCGTTGACGCGGTCGGCCAGCAGCATCACCTCGCGCAGCGCCTTGCCGAACTCGCGCTCCTCGTACAGCCGCGCGATCGCCTCGCATTGCGCGGCCAGGCCGTCGAGCAGCGTGCGGCCCTCGACGCCGACTTCGGCCGCGAGCCGGCCCTCGAAGCGCTTGGCGATGAAGCCGGCCGCGCGGCTGGCGATGTTGATGTACTTGCCGACCAGGTCGCTGTTGACGCGCGCGACGAAGTCCTCGGGGTTGAAGTCGACGTCCTCGACGCGGCCGTTGAGCTTGGCGGCGATGTAGTAGCGCAGCCACTCGGCGTTCATGCCGAGCTCCAGGTACTTCAGCGGCGAGATGCCGGTGCCGCGGCTCTTGCTCATCTTCTCGCCGCTGACGGTGATGAAGCCGTGCACGAACACGTGGTCGGGCGTCTTGCGGCCGCTGAAGTGCAGCATCGCCGGCCAGAACAGCGTGTGGAAGTAGACGATGTCCTTGCCGATGAAGTGCACCTGCTCGGTGGCCGGGTCGGCGAGGAAGGCGTCGAAGTCCTGGCCGATCTTCGTGAAGTGGTTCTTCAGCGAGGCTAGGTAGCCGACCGGCGCGTCCAGCCAGACGTAGAAGTACTTGCCCGGCGCGTCGGGGATCTCGATGCCGAAATAGGGCGCGTCGCGGCTGATGTCCCAGTCGGCCAGCCCGCTGCGGCCGTTCTCGTCGGTGGCGAACCACTCGCTGATCTTGTTGAGCACCTCCGGCTGCAGCCGCCCGGGCGTCTGGGTCCAGTCCTGCAGGAAGTCGACGCAGCGCTGCGCGCTGAGCTGGAAGAAGTGGTGCTCGCTGGTCTTCATCACCGGCGTCGCGCCGGACAGCGCCGAGTACGGGCTCTTCAGCTCGGTGGGCGCGTAGACGGCGCCGCAGACCTCGCAGTTGTCGCCGTACTGGTCCTTCGCGCCGCAGCGCGGGCACTCGCCCTTGACGTAGCGGTCGGGCAGGAACATGCCCTTGACCGGGTCGAAGAACTGCTCGATGTCGCGGGTGTAGACCAAGCCGTTCCGGCGCAGCGCGCGGTAGGTGTCCTGGGCCAGCTGGTGGTTCTCGGGGCCGTCGGTCGAGTGCCAGTTGTCGAAGCCGATGTGGAAGCCGTCGAGGTAGGCCTTGCGGCCGGCGGCGATGTCGGCGACGAAGGCCTGCGGCGTCTTGCCGGCCTTTTCCGCCGCGATCATGATCGGCGCGCCGTGCGCGTCGTCGGCGCAGACGAAGTGCACCGTGTGCCCCTGCATGCGCTGGAAGCGCACCCAGATGTCGGCCTGGATGTACTCCATCATGTGCCCGACATGGAACGGGGCATTCGCGTAGGGCAGGGCGGTGGTGACGAACAGCTGGCGGGGCATGGCGTGCGGCAGGTGCCGAAATTCACGAAACAGCGCCCGGATTGTAGGTGGCCGACCCCGATAATGCCGCTCGCCGCAACGGCTCCGGGACCCCCCACATGGCCTCCATCCTGGTCATCGAAGACGATGACAACATCGCCCAGCTGCTCGAATTCATGCTCGCCCGCGAGGGCCATGCCGTGCAGATCCTCGCGGATGGCGAGGCGGCGCGCCGCCACATCGCCGCGCAGGCCCCACCGGCGCTGGTGCTGCTCGACTCGATGCTGCCCTACCGCGACGGCATGACGCTGCTCGGCGACATGCGCGCCCAGCCGGGCTGGGGCGGGGTGCCGGTGATCATGCTGACCGCCAAGTCGCTCGAGCGCGACATCGTGCGCGCGCTCGAGGCCGGCGCGAGCGACTACGTCGTCAAGCCCTTCCAGCCGCAGGAGCTGCTGGCGCGGGTGCGGCGCTACGTGCGGGGGGCCGCATGAGGGCCCTGCGCACGCTGGTGCCGCTGCTCGGCGCGCTGCTGCTGAACACGGCGGGCGCGGCGGAGGGCTGGCAGGTCGAGGCCGGGGCCGGCGTCGAGCATGCCGACAACGACAGCTCCGACTGGCAGCAGTTCGATCTGGCGCTGCGCTCGCGCTTCGCGCCGCGCTCGGTCGCCGAGCTGACGACGCGCCACACGCGCCGGCACGGCTACGATGACCAAGAAATCGGCGCCGGCCTCGCGCTGCCGCTCGGCGGCGACTGGTCGCTGGCCGCCAGCGCCACCGCCAGCCCGAGCCACCGGGTGCTGGCGCGCGCCAGCGGCCGTGTCGACCTGGCGCGTGCCTTCGAGGGCGGCTGGGTGCTGTCGGCCGGGGTCGGGCGCAGCCTGTTCGACGGTGTCGGCACCGGCAAGAGCGGCAGCAGCAGCTGGCGCCTCAGCGGCGAGCGCTATGTTGGCGACTGGCGGCTGATGGCCGGCCTGGTGCGCACCCGCCTCGATGGCGGGCAGACCGACGGCGGCGGGCTGCTGCAGGTCGATCGCTACGTCGGCGAGCGCGGCCGCGTCGGGGTCTTCTACGCGCGGGGGCGCGAGCTCGAGAATGTGCCCGAGCTGGCCGGCGTCGTCTCGACCCGTGTCGACACCTACGGGCTGCTGACGATCTGGCCGCTGTCGACGGACTGGGCGCTGGTCGGCTCGATCGGCCGCTCGCGCAACAGCGACCGGGTGCTGCGCACCGGACCGGGCGCCGGCGGCGCGGCCGGCGCCGACTACCGCCGCGATGGGATCCGCCTCGGTGTTCAACACGACTTCTGATTTCGAGCTGCGGCTCGCGCTCGGCCTCGGCCTGGTGACGCTGGTGGCCAGCGTCGGGCTGGTGCTGCAGGTGCTCTCGATGCGCCTGCGCGCGCAGCGGCGCGAACACGCGCGGCGGGCGGTGCAGGCGCGCTGGCGCCCGGTGCTGGTGCAGGCCGCGGTCGAATCGGGCGAGGACGGCGCCGCAATGCCGTGCCTGCCGGCGCTGGCGCACCGCGAGCTGACCGACGTGCTGCTGCTGTGGACGCAGATGCAGGACGGCCTGCGCGGCAGTGCCCACGCGGGCCTGAACCGGCTCGCGGTGCAGCTCGGTTTTGCCGAGCAGGCACGCCACTGGGCCGCGCGCGGGCGGCTGGCGCAGCGGGTGATCGGGCTGGTCGTGCTCGGCCACCTCGGGCTGCCCGAGGACCGCGAGCGGCTGCGCATTGCGCTCGACGACCCACGCACGCTGGTCAGCCTGGCCGGCGCGCGCGCGCTGCTGCAGATCGACGCGGCGGGGAACGCGCCGCGGGTGCTCGACCAGTACCTCGGGCGGCCCGACTGGCCGGCCGCGCGGCTGGGCACGCTGCTGCGCGACGCCGGTGCTGAGGCGGTGGCGCCGGCGCTGCTCGAGCGCCTGCTGGCGGCCGCGCCGGCCGAGCAGATCCGCCTGCTGCCGCTGCTGCGCTTCGCCGAGACGCCGCGCAGCGGCAGCGTGCTCGAGCAGCTGGTGGCCGGCAGCGAGGATCCTCAGGTGCTGTCGATCGCATTGCGCCAGCTGCACGGCCCGGACGCGCTGGAGCGCGTGCGCAAGCTGTGCGAGAGCGGCGATGCGCTGGTGCGCTCGGCCGCCGCGGTCGCGCTGGGCCGCATCGGCGAGCCGATCGACCGGGTGCGGCTCGTGATCTTGCTGTCCGATCGCGACTGGTGGGTGCGCTACCGCGCCGCGCAGGCGCTGGTGACGATGCCCGGGCTCGACGAGGCGGCGCTGCGCCGGCTGCACGCCGGTCTCCCGGACCGCTATGCGCGCGACATGCTCGAGCATGCGTGGGCCGAGCGGGCGCTGCACGGCGGCGGGGCGCAGGCCGCTTCGCTGCTGGCGGAGCCGGTGGCGGCGGAAATGGCGGTGCCGCGATGAGTGAGCTGATGGCGCTGCTGCCGGCCTGGCCCTGGATCGATCCGGCACGGGTCGACCCGCGCTGGATCCAGCTGACGTCCTGGTTCTTCATCGGCTACTTCGCCCTGCTGACGCTGGCGAACGTCGTGCTGAACCTGATCGCGCTGCGGGTGATCGGCCGCGAGGCGGCGGAGAACGAGATCGCCGCGCTGGCCGATTACAGCGCCGGCCTCGAGCCCGGCATCTCGATCCTGGTGCCGGCCTACAACGAGGCCGCGACGATCGCCGCCGCGGTGCGCTCGATGCTGCAGCTCGACTACCCGGACTTCGAGGTCATCGTCTGCAACGACGGCTCGAAGGATGACACGCTGGCGGTGCTGCGGCGCGAGTTCGGCCTGCAGCGCTTCCCCGAGGCCTACCGCCGCTCGGTGCCGGTGGCCGAGGTGCGCGGCCTGTGGCGCAGCCCGCAGCACCCGCAGCTGATCGTCGTCGACAAGGTCAACGGCGGCCGCTCGGATGCGATCAACGCCGCGCTCAACGCCTCCCACCACGGGCTGGTGTGCGTGGTCGACGCCGACTCGGTGCTCGAGCGCAGCAGCCTCAAGCGCGTCGTGCGTCCCTTCATGCAGGACCGCCGCGTGGTCGCCTGCGGCGGCACGGTGCGGCTGTCGAATGGCTGCGACATCGCCCAAGGCCACCTGAGCCGCGTCGAGGTGCCGGACAACTGGCTGGCGCGCATCCAGGTGGTCGAGTACCTGCGCGGCTTCCTCTACGGCCGCCTCGGCTGGGCGCCGATGAACGCGCTGCTGATCATCTCCGGCGCCTTCGGGGTGTTCCGGCGCGCGGCGCTGATCGAGGCCGGCGGGCTGTCGACCCGCACCATCGGCGAGGACATGGAGCTGACGATGCGCCTGCACCGCATCCACCGGCTGCAGCAGCGCGACTACCGCATCGCCTTCGTCGCCGACGCCAACGTCTGGACCGAGGCCCCGGAGACCACCAAGGTGCTGCGCAGCCAGCGGGTGCGCTGGCAGCGCGGCCAGCTCGAGTGCCTGTGGACGCACCGGCGCATGATGCTGAACCCGCGTGCCGGCGCGGTCGGCTGGATGGCGATGCCCTTCGCGCTGCTGTTCGAGGCGCTGGCCCCGATCGTCGAGGCCCTGGGCTACGTCGTGCTCGGCGTGCTGGCCGCCAGCGGCCTGCTGGCCTGGCAGAGCTTCGTGGCCTTCCTGCTGCTGGCGCTGGGCGCCGGCATGATGCTCTCGGCCAACGCGCTGCTGCTCGAGGAGCTGGCGTTCCGCACCTACACGCGGCCCCGCCACCTGCTGCAGCTGCTCGGGGCGATCGTGGCCGAGAACTTCGGCTACCGCCAGCTGACCGTCTGGTGGCGGCTGGTCGGCATCGCGCAATGGCTCAGCGGCCGCAAGCAGGTCTGGGGCGAGATGACGCGACGCGGCAGCACCCCGGCGGCGGGCAGCCCGCCGCCATGACGCGCGCGGGCGGCATCGAACGGCGCGTGCCGCTGCTGTTCGCGCTGCTCGCGGTGTGCGTGCTCGGGCTGCTGGCGATGAGCTGGCGGGCCTACGACGAGCTGCAGGCGGCGCAGTCCTGGCGCGACCGCAGCCGCGACGTGCTGGCGGCGCTCGACGCGCTCGAGCGCGACACCGCGGCGCAGCCGGCGCTGCTGCTGTGCGCGGCGCATGGGCGCGCGCTGCTCGGGCGGCCGCCGGCGCCCGACCCGCACCCGACGCTGCAGCGGCTGGGCACACTGCTGCGCGACACGCCCGCCTGGCACGCCGAGATCGAGGCGCTGGCGCGCCTGCTCGAGGCGCTGCGCCAGCGCTATGACGAACCGCTGGGTGCCGCCTGCGCGGGGGGACGGCGCCTGAGCGAGGCGGCGGCGCTCGCCGTCTCGGCGGCCGGCGTCGTCGAACGCGGCCGTGTCCAGGCGTCGATCGAGCGCCTGCGCGGCGTCGAGACCGCGCGGCTGGCCGAGCGCGAGGAGCGGCTGCGCTCGGGCGCGAGCGACGCGGACCGGCTGTTCATGCTGTTCGCGGGGGCCACGGTGCTGCTGGCGGTCGTCGCCACCGTGGGGCTGCGGGCCTTCACCGCGCGGCTGGCCGACTCGAACCGCCGCCTGCGCCGCGAGGCCACCGAGCGGGGCATCGCCCAGGAGCAGTCGCGCGATGCCCAGCGCCGCCTCGAGATGACGCTGGACCACATCCCGGACGGCGTGATCGCCTTCGACGCCGGTCTGCGCGTGCAGCGCATCAACCCGGCCGCCGAGGCGATGTTCGGCCGTTCGCGTGCTGGCATGCGGGCGCAGCCGGTGTCGCTGCTGATCCCCGAGCTCGATCACCGCACCCAGTGGCCCGACACCGAACCGCCCGACGCCGTGCCGGCACAGACGCCGTGGCGCGCGCGCCGCGAGACGATGTACGGCGTGCGCGGCGACGGCAGCGAGTTCCCGATCGAGGTCGCGCTGGTGCAGACGCGCGTCGGTGCCGAGCGCATCGGCGTGTGCGTGTGCCGCGACCTCAGCCAGCTCGAGCGCATGGAGCGCATGAAGCACGAGTTCGTCTCGATGGTCAGCCACGAGCTGCGCACGCCGCTGACCAGCATCCGCGGCTCGCTGTCGATGCTGGCCGACGGCATGGCCGGCGAGCTGTCCGGGCCGGTGCAGCGCCTGGTCGGGCTGGCGCACGACAACTCCGAGCGCCTGGTCGCGCTGGTCAACGACATCCTCGACTTCGAGAAGCTGCGCGCCGGCGAGGTGCGCATGGACCTCGCGCCGCTGGACCTGGCCGAGGCCGCGCGCGAGGCGGTCGAGGGCTGCGAGGGCTATGCGCACCAGCACCGCGTCGAGGTGCTGCTCGACGCCGGCGTGCCGGTGCCGGTGATCGGCGACGCGCGGCGGCTGCAGCAGGTGCTGGCCAACCTGCTGAGCAACGCGATCAAGTTCTCGCCCGAGGGCGGCACGGTCGAGGTGCGGGTCGAGGCGGGCGGCGGCGAGTCGCGGCTGTGGGTGCTCGACAGCGGCCCGGGGGTCGCCTCCTCCTTCATCGACCAGCTGTTCGAGCCCTTCGCCCAGGCCGACAACCTGCAGACGCGCAAGCGCGGCGGCACCGGCCTGGGCCTGGCGATCAGCCGGGCGATGACCGAGCAGATGGGCGGGCGCATCGGCCTCGAGCCGCCGCGGCCGGGGCAGGGGGCGACGTTCTGGATCGCGCTGCCCACGGCGGCGGTGGTGGCACAGGGGCTCGGCTAGACTTCCCCGCTCCCTTCTGTCATCCGCTTCATAGGTTGTCCATGTCCTCGACCCTGACCGACGTTGCGCTGCTCGACGCGCTGAAGACCGTCGTCGACCCGAACACCGGCCGCGACTTCGTCAGCACCCGGCAGCTGAAGAACCTCAAGGTCGAGGGCGGTGACGTCAGCTTCGACGTCGAGCTCGGCTATCCGGCCAAGAGCCAGATCCCGGCGCTGCGCCGGGCGCTGATCGCCGCGGCGCGCGGCGTGCCCGGGGTCGAGAACGTCAGCGCCAATGTCGTGAGCAAGGTGATCGCGCACGCGGTGCAGCGCGGCGTGCAGCTGCTGCCGAACGTCAAGAACATCGTCGCGGTCGCCTCGGGCAAGGGCGGCGTGGGCAAGAGCACGACCGCGGTCAACCTCGCGCTGGCGCTGGCCGCCGAGGGCGCCTCGGTCGGCGTCCTCGACGCCGACATCTACGGCCCCAGCCAGCCGATGATGCTGGGCATCCAGGCCCGCCCCGACAGCGCCGACGGCAAGACCATGGAGCCGCTCGAGAACTACGGCGTGCAGGTGATGTCGATCGGCTTCCTCGTCGATGCCGACAACCCGATGATCTGGCGCGGCCCGATGGCCACCCAGGCGCTCGAACAGCTGCTCAACCAGACCAACTGGCGCGCGCTCGACTACCTGATCGTCGACATGCCGCCGGGCACCGGCGACATCCAGCTGACGCTCAGCCAGCGCGTGCCGCTGACGGGCGCGGTGATCGTCACGACGCCGCAGGACATCGCGCTGCTCGACGCCCGCAAGGGCCTGAAGATGTTCGAGAAGGTCGGCGTGCCCATCCTCGGCGTGGTCGAGAACATGGCGGTGCACGTGTGCACGAACTGCGGCCATGCCGAGCACATCTTCGGCGCCGACGGGGGCAAGAAGATGGCCGCCGAGTACGGCGTCGGCTACCTCGGCGCGCTGCCCTTGAACCTGTCGATCCGCGAGCAGGCCGACGCCGGCCGCCCGAGCGTCGTCAGCGAGCCCGACGGCGAGATCGCCTCGATCTACAAGACCGTCGCGCGCCAGGTCGCGGTCAAGATCGCCGAGAAGGCCAAGGACTATTCGTCCAAGTTCCCGACGATCTCGATCTCCAAGACGACCTGACATGGACCACCCCCGTTGCGGCTTCGCCGCTCCCCCGCCACGGGGCCGAGCCCCGGATCCGCTGCGGCGGCTCGGCGGATCGGGGCGCGTGCAACGGGCCTAGCGCCGACGGAGGCCGACTTGAGCTCCGCTGACCGGCCAGCGTTGAGCCTTGCGGTCGTGATCGAGCGCGAGAAGAACCCCAACCGCTGGGAAGACTGGCGCTTTCGCATCGCCGAGGTGCTGCCCGATGCGGGCGGCTTCGGCACCGAGCCGCGCCTGCTGCGCGACGATGGCAGGTTCTCGCGCTGGCTGCACCCGGGGCTGACGCTCGAGCTGTTCCGCGACGAGGGCGAGGGCTACCACCTGAACCTCACGTCGGGGCAGCCGGTGTGGTTCGTGATGTGGCGCGTCGATGACGAGGACCCGTCGCGCGCCTGGCCGGAGATCGTCAGCGTCTCCTACAACGAGGCGGGGCGCTGGCTCGACGCCCAGGAGCGCGTCGACAACCTGCCGCTGCCCGCCGACGTGGCCGCCTGGCTGCAGGCCTGGACCGACGCGCACTACCAGCCCGAAGCGAAGCAGCGCAAGCGGCCGGCCTCGTTCCAGCGGCCGGAGGACCGGCGGTGAGGCAGGCCGGGCGTCGGGCCGCCCCGCAGCCGGCCTGCCCCTCCCCGGGGGGGCGGTCGGCGTCTCCGCCGACCGGGGAGCGGGCATGAGCGAGGGCGACGGCTTCTTCTCGCGCTGGGCACGGCGCAAGGCCGATGTGCAGCGCGGTGCGGCGGTGTCCCCCGAGGCGCCGGTGCCGCCAGTGACGCCGGAGACGCCGGAGACCAGCGCGCCGGCCGTCGTCGCGCCGCCGGCGCCGGCGCCGGCCGTGCCCGCGCCGACGCTCGACGACGTCGCCACCCTCGCGCCCGGCGACGAGGTGTCGCGCTTCGTGGCACGCGGCGTCGACGAGGCGGTCAAGCGCGCGGCGGTGAAGAAGCTCTTCGCCGACCCGCACTTCAACGTGATGGACGGGCTCGACATCTACATCGACGACTACGGCCGGCCCGACCCCATCCCGGCCGCGATGCTGCGCCAGCTGAACCAGTCGCGCGCGCTCGGCCTGTTCGCCGACGAGGACGCCGACGGGGACAAGCCCCAGGTCCCGGCTGCTCCCGCTGCCGGCACCATCCCAGCCCAGGACGCGGAACCGGCGGCCGCCCCCGCGGCCGAGGCCCTGTTCGAGACCGACGATGAAGACGCTGATCTGCAACTGCAACCAGACGATGCCGATCGACGGCCCGGCGCTGCAGAAGGCGCTGGGACCGGCGGGGTCTGACGGACTCGCCACCGTCCACAGCCTGCTGTGCCGGCGCGAGGCGGGCGCCTTCCAGCGCGCCGCCAAGGCCGGCGACGCGCTGCTGGTGGCCTGTACCCAGGAGCGAAGGCTCTTTCTCGAGCTCAACGAGGCGACCGAAGGCGCCCCCGGCGTGCAGGAGCGGCCGATCCGCTTCGTCAACCTGCGCGAGACCGCCGGCTGGGGCGCCGAGGCCGGCGCCGCCATGCCCAAGCTCGCCGCGCTGATCGCTGCGGCGCAGCTGCCCGACGCCGACCCGGTGCCCACCGTCACCTACCGCTCGGCCGGCCGCTGCCTCGTGATCGGCGCGGCCGACGTGGCGCAGCGCGCCGCGACGATGCTCGCCGACCAGCTCGACGTCGTGCTGCTGCTCACGCGGCCCGGCGGCACGCTGGCGCAGGCGCGCGAGCTGCAGGTGTCGGCCGGACGGGTGACGCGGATCGAAGGCTGGCTCGGCGCCTTCGACGTGACCTGGGAGAGCGCCAACCCGATCGACCTCGACCTGTGCACCCGCTGCAACGCCTGCGTCGCGGCCTGCCCCGAGGGCGCGATCGACTTCAGCTACCAGGTCGATCTCACGCGCTGCAAGGGCCACCGCGACTGCGTGCGCGTCTGCGACGCCGCCGGTGCGATCGACTTCCAGCGCGCGCCGCTTGCCACGAGCGAGCGCGTCGACCTGGTGCTCGACCTCTCGGACGCGCCGCTGATCGCCTGGCACCAGCCGCCGCAGGGCTATTTCCACGCGCGTGACGACGCGGCGCTGATCGAGGCGGTGCTGAAGCTGCGCGAGCTGGTCGGCGAGTTCGAGAAGCCCAAGTTCTTCCAGTACCGGCCCAAGCTCTGCGCGCACAGCCGCAACGAGCGCGAGGGCTGCACCGCCTGCATCGACGTCTGCTCGGCGCACGCGGTCCGCAGCCTGGCGACCGAGGACGGCCCGGAGAAGGGCGGCATCGCGGTCAACCCGAACCTCTGCGTCGGCTGCGGCGCCTGCACCACGGTCTGCCCGAGCGGCGCGTTGGGCTACGCCACTCCCGGCCCGGCGCACCAGGGCAGGCGCTTGCGCACGCTGCTGCAGACCCACCGCGCGGCCGGCGGGCTCGACGCCGCCTTGCTGCTGCACAGCCAGGGCGAAGGCAGCCAGCTGATCGACGCGCTCGGCCGCGCCGCGCGCACGGGCGGCAAGGCGGTTCCGGGCCTCGCACCGCGCGCGTCCGGCGCGCCGGCGCTGCGCGGGCTGCCGGCGCGCGTGATGCCGGTCGACCTGTGGCACACCGCCTCGGTGGGGCTCGACCTGTGGCTGGCCGCGATCGCCCACGGCGCGTCGCAGGTCTGGGTGCTGATGACCGGCGAGGAGGCGCCGGAATACCGCGCCGCTGTGGCGGCGCAGATGGCCGTCGGCCAGGCGATCCTGGCAGGCCTGGGCTATGGCGGCACCCACCTGCGGCTGATCGAGGCGCGCGACGCGGCGGCGCTCGATGCCGCGCTGCGGGCCGAGCCGGCGCAGGGCGTGGCGCAGCCGGCGGCGTTCGCGGTCCAGGCCGACAAGCGTGCGACGCTCGAGCTGGCGGTCGAACACCTGCTCGCGCAGGCGCCGCGCGCCGCCGAGGTGATCACGCTGCCGAACGTGACGAACCCGCTGCGCGGGTCGGCCGCGCCCTTCGGCAGCCTCGCGATCGACACGGCCAAGTGCACGCTGTGCCTGAGCTGCGTCGGCGCCTGCCCCGCGAGCGCGCTCGGCGACAACCCCGAGCGTCCGCAGCTCAGGTTCACCGAGAAGAACTGCGTGCAGTGCGGCCTGTGCGTCCTCACCTGCCCCGAGGGCGCGCTGGCGCTCGAGCCGCGCCTGTGGCTGCAGGATGCCGGCAAGGCGCGCAAGCAGCCGCGCGTGCTGCACGAGGTACCGCCCTGGCAGTGCATCAAGTGCGGCAAGCCCTTCGGCACCGTCAAGGCGATCGAGGGCATGCTGAGCAAGTTGGCGGGCCATTCGATGTTCCAGGGGGCGGCGCTGGAGCGCCTGAAGATGTGCGCCGACTGCCGCGTGATCGACCTCCACACCAACCCCGACGAAGTGAGGATCACCGATCTGTGATGACCGATCCCCGTTGCGGCTTTGCCGCTCCCCTGCCAGGGGGCCGCGTCCCGGACGCGAAAGATCCAGGGGACCTTGCGTGCCCGGCAATGGGGCGAGCGGCCGGCTCGCCGTGGCCTGCGAGGCGCGCTGACGGCCCGGCGGCGCCGGGCCGTGGCGGCGGCTGGGCAGATCGGTTCGTCGCCACCGTGAGTTGCCCATGACACCGCAGTCCATGTCTTTCGCGGCGAGCGACGACGGCGACGAACTCGCCCGCGCCGAGGTCTACGGCGTGCTGGCGCACCTGTTCGTCGCGGCGCCGGGCGAGGCGCTGTACGAGCAGCTGCGCGTCGCACCGACCGAGGCGCCGACCAGCCCGCGCCAGGGCTCCTCCAGGAAGCCGCCGGCTGACGCGCCAGCAGGTGGTCGACGAGTACGACGCGCTGTTCCAGGGCCTGGGCAAGCCGGAGATCTTCCTCTACGGCTCCTACCACCTGGCCGGCGCGGTCAACGACAAGCCGCTGGTCGAGCTGCGCCGCGACCTGCAGGGGCTCGGGCTGGAGCGCGCCGAGGGCGTGATCGAGACCGAGGACCACCTGGCCAGCCTCTGCGAGGTGATGCGCTTCCTGATCGCCGGCGATGACGCCTCGATCTGCAACCTGACGCAGCAACGGCGCTTCTTCCGCGTGCACCTGCAGCCCTGGGTCGAGGGCCTGGCCGGGGAGATCGAGGGCCATCCGCGCGCCGACTTCTACGCGGCGGTGGCGGGCTTCCTGCGCGCCTTCGCCCAGGTCGAGGCCCAGGGCTTCGACCTGATCGAGTAGCGCGGCGCCCCGGCCGGCGCCTTGATCGCGGGGTCGAGGCCGGCGTGGGCGGTGGTGGCACCCCCTCGCCGCTGTGGCCCTGCTCGCGCAGCCCGGCGAGGCGGCTCGGGCCGGGCCGGGCCGTGCGACGTCGAGATCGGCAGGTCGAAGCGGCGCCGGCGCGCCGCGCGTCGGCCTCCGCGGCGCGGGCCGCGCGCCTCACGTCGCCGACGCGGGGGTGAGTGTCCTCGGCAGGGAGCGGCGCAGGCCTTCTCCACCGTCGGCCGGCAGCCTGCTGGCGCGCGGCGGCGCCCGACATCGGCGCCGACGGCCGCACAGCCGGCCACCGTGGGCCGCGGGAGCGCAAAATCCCGCCTTTCGCCATGTCCCACCGCACTGTTGTGACCCCCTCCGCACGCCGGCGCCGCCTGCTGGCCGCGCTGCCGCTGCTGCCCCTCGCGCTGCCGCGCGCCGTCCAGGCCCGCGCGCTGCGTCGGCCCTGGCCCGCCGGACGTGCCACGCCGTCGCTGGCGCTGCCCGGCTATGACGGGCCCGCCTTCGAGCTGGGTGCGGTGCGCGGCGGCGTCGTGCTGCTGAACTTCTGGGCCGGCTGGTGCGAGCCCTGCCGCGACGAGATGCCCTCGCTCGAGCTGCTGGCACAGCGCCATGCCGCCGACGGCCTGCGGGTCGTCGCGGTCAACCACCGCGAGACCGACGCGGCGATCCGGCGTTTCATGGATTTCATGCCCCTGACGCTGACGCAGGTGGTGCGGGATGCCGACGGCGCCGCCGCCCAGGCCTGGGGCGTGCGGGTGTTCCCGACCACCGTCGTGGTCGGGCGCGATGGCCGCGCGGCCTTCACGGTGCTCGGCGAGCTCGACTGGGGCGGCGCCGAGGCCGCGACCTGGCTGGCGCCGCTGCTGCAGCGCGGCTGAACGCCGCGCCGTCCACCCCCGCGATCCCCCTTTTATTTCTGGAGACCCCGATGTCCTTCGATGCCCCTTCACGCCGCTCGCTGCTGCAAGGCGCTGCCGTACTCGCCGCGGCGGCGCTGTCACCGCTGCAGGCCGCCGTGCCGGAGCGCCGCTTCGAGCCGCGGCCCGGGCCCTGGCGCGGCTTCGAGCTGACGACCACCGTGACGATCGCCGACCACCAGGGCACGACGCGCCTGTGGCTGCCGGTGCCCGACCTCGACACCGACTACCAGCGCACGCTCGGGCATGACTGGTCAGGCAACGCCAGCGCGGTTCGCCTGGTCGCCGACGCCGAGCGCGGGGTGCGCATGCTCTACGCCGAGTTCCCGGCCGCAGTCGGCGTGCCGACGCTGCAGTGCGTGACCCGGGTGCAGACGCGCAGCCGCGCGGTCGACTGGGAGCAGCCGGGGCGCCACCGCGAGGATCCGGCGGTGCTGCGCGCCGCCATTGCGCCGACCGAGCTGATGCCCACCGACGGCATCGTGCGCGAGACCGCGCTGGCCGCGACCCGCGGCGCACGCGGCGAGCTCGAGAAGGTGCGGGCGCTCTACGCCTGGGTGGTCGCGAACGCGCACCGCGAGCCCAAGGTGCGCGGCTGCGGCACCGGCGACATCCGCACCATGCTCGAGACCGGCAACCTCGGCGGCAAGTGCGCCGACCTGAACGCGGTCTTCGTCGGCCTGTGCCGCTCGCTCGGCATCCCGGCGCGTGACGTCTACGGCCTGCGGCTTGCGCCCTCGGCCTTCGGCTACCGCGAGCTCGGCGCCAACCCGGCCAGCCTGAAGGGCGCGCAGCATTGCCGCGCCGAGGTCTTCCTGCGCGATTACGGCTGGGTCGCGATGGACCCGGCCGACGTGCTCAAGGTCATGCGCCAGGAGACGCCCGAGTGGATCCGCGACCCGGCGCACCCGCTGGTCGCACCGGTCAACCGCGGCCTGTTCGGCAGCTGGGAGGGCAACTGGGTGGCCTACAACGCCGCCCACGACGTGCGCCTGCCCGGGGGCAGCGGCAAGGGCACGCTGCCCTTCCTGATGTACCCGCAGGGCGAGAACGCCAGCGGCCTGCTGGACTCGCTCGCACCGGACAGCTTCCGCTACGCGATCAGCGCGCGCGAGCTCGCGGCCTGAGCGGCCTCGCCGCCGCTCCGTGTTTTCCCTGGGTCGGTCGGCAGTCGGCGGACGCGGCGCGACATCGTGTCGTGACGCGACCGACACCGTGTCGCACCCGGGAGGTGATGCCCACAAGCTGATGCGAGCGCCCGCGAGGGCGGGCCATGACCGGCGCTCGCCGGGGGCACGTGGAGTGCCCCCGGGTCTTGGTGGGGCTGGAGGGTAGGACTACGATAGGGACGGGGTTGCCTATGTCTGGCGCCACCGCCCTGAGGAGTCCGCGATGAAGGAACCGCAATCCAAGCTCTCGCGCCGGCACGTCTTCGCCGGGGCCGGCACGGTCGGGGCGCTGGCCGCCGCGGCCGCCGTGCTGCCGGTGGCGCAGGACGGCGCACCGGGCGTCGACGACAAGCGCGTGGCCGAGGCCGAGCCGAACGGCGGCTACCGCCTCAGCGAACACGTCCAGCGCTACTACCGGACCGCCAAGGTCTGAGCCCGGAGGCCGTATGTTGCTCACTCGCAAGTCGTCCGCGGGGGGGATCGGCGTGCCGTCCTCGTCGCTGCTCAGCAGCCTGTCGCGGGGGGTGTCGCGCGCGATCCCGACGATGGACCGCCGTGCCTTCCTGCGCCGCTCGGGCCTCGGCGTCGGTGCCGGCCTCGCCGCTGGCCAGCTGACGCTGGTGCGCAAGGCACAGGCGGCCGATGCCATGGCCGACGGGGCGGCGAAGTCCGTGACCGTCAAGCGCACCGTGTGCGGCCACTGCTCGGTGGGCTGCGCGGTCGATGCGGTGGTCGAGAACGGCGTGTGGGTGCGCCAGGAGCCGGTGTTCGACTCGCCGATCAACCTCGGCGCGCACTGCGCCAAGGGCGCCGCGCTGCGCGAGCATGGCCGTGGCGAGTACCGGCTGAAGTACCCGATGAAGCTCGTCGACGGCAAGTACCAGCGCATCAGCTGGGACACGGCGCTCGAGGAGATCGCCGCCCGGATGCTCGAGCTGCGCAAGCAGAGCGGCCCTGACTCGGTCTTCGTGGTCGGCTCGTCGAAGCACAACAACGAGCAGGCCTACCTGCTGCGCAAGTGGATGAGCTTCTGGGGCAGCAACAACTGCGACCACCAGGCGCGCATCTGCCACAGCACCACGGTCGCGGGCGTCGCGAACACCTGGGGCTACGGCGCGATGACCAATTCGTACAACGACATGCAGAACAGCAAGTGCGCGTTGTACATCGGCTCGAACGCGGCCGAGGCGCACCCGGTGTCGATGCTGCACATGCTGCATGCCAAGGAGACCGGCTGCAAGATGATCGTCGTCGACCCGCGCTTCACGCGCACGGCGGCGAAGGCCGACGAGCACGTGCGCATCCGCTCGGGCTCCGACATCCCCTTCCTGTTCGGCGTGCTCTACCACGTGTTCAAGAACGGCTGGGAGGACAAGGACTACATCGCCGCGCGCGTCTACGGCATGGACAAGGTGCGCGAGGAGGTGATGGCGAACTGGACGCCCGACAAGGTTGAGGAGGCCTGCGGCGTGCCCGAGGCGACCGTCGCTCGCGTGGCCGAGACGATGGCCAAGAACCGCCCGAGCACGATCGTCTGGTGCATGGGCCAGACCCAGCACACGATCGGCAACGCGATGGTGCGCGCCTCGTGCATCCTGCAGCTGGCGCTCGGCAACATCGGCGTCTCCGGCGGCGGCGCGAACATCTTCCGCGGCCACGACAACGTGCAGGGTGCGACCGACGTCGGCCCGAACCCCGATTCGCTGCCGGGCTACTACGGCGTCGCCGAGGGCGCGTTCAAGCACTTCGCGGCGGCCTGGGGCGTCGACTTCGAGTGGATCAAGAAGCAGTACGCGCCGGGCATGATGACCAAGCCGGGCATGACGGTGTCGCGCTGGGTCGACGGCGTGCTCGAGAAGAACGAGCTGATCGACCAGGACTCGAACCTGCGCGGCCTGTTCTTCTGGGGCCATGCGCCGAACTCGCAGACCCGCGGCCTCGACATGAAGCGGGCGATGGACAAGCTCGACCTGCTGGTCGTCATCGACCCCTTCCCGAGCGCGACCGCGGCGATGGCCGCGATGCCCGGCAAGCCCGAGGACCAGAACCCCAACCGCGCGGTCTACCTGCTGCCGGCGACGACGCAGTTCGAGACCAGCGGCTCGTGCACCGCGTCGAACCGCTCGATCCAGTGGCGCGAGAAGGTCATCGAGCCGTTGTGGGAGAGCCGCAGCGACCACATGATCATGTACCAGCTCGCGCAGAAGCTGGGCTTCGACAAGGAGCTGGTCAAAAACTACAAGATGCAGCAGGTCAAGGGCCTGGACGAGCCGGTGCCCGAGGACATCCTGCGCGAGATCAACCGCAGCGTCTGGACCATCGGCTACACCGGCCAGAGCCCCGAGCGCCTGAAGGCGCACATGCGCAACATGAACGTCTTCGACGTCAAGACGCTCAAGGCCAAGGGCGGTGTCGACAAGGAGACCGGCTACAGCCTGGACGGCGACTATTTCGGCCTGCCCTGGCCTTGCTACGGCACGCCGGAGCTCAAGCATCCGGGCTCGCCCAACCTCTACGACACGTCCAAGCACGTGATGGAGGGCGGTGGCAACTTCCGCGCGAACTTCGGTGTCGAGAAGGACGGCGTCAACCTGCTGGCCGAGGACGGCTCGCACTCCAGGGGCGCCGACCTCACCACCGGCTACCCCGAGTTCGACCACCTGCTGCTGAAGAAGCTCGGCTGGTGGGACGAACTCAGCGACGACGAGAAGAAGAAGGCCGAGGGCAAGAACTGGAAGACCGATGCCTCGGGCGGGATCATCCGCGTGGCGATGAAGGTCCATGGCTGCCACCCCTTCGGCAACGCGAAGGCGCGCGCGGTGGTCTGGAACTTCCCCGACCCGATCCCGAAGCACCGCGAGCCGCTGTACTCGACGCGGCCGGACCTCGTCGCCAAATACCCGACACACGACGACAAGAAGGCCTTCTGGCGCCTGCCGACGCTCTACAAGACGGTGCAGGAGGCCAACAAGGACATCGGCAAGCAGTTCCCGCTGATCATGAGTTCGGGCCGCCTGGTCGAGTACGAGGGCGGCGGCGAGGAGACGCGCTCCAACCCCTACCTTGCCGAGCTGCAGCAGGAGATGTTCGTCGAGATCAACCCGGCGGCGGCCAACGACCGCGGCATCCGCAACGGCGAGGACTGCTGGGTCTCGACCCCGACCGGCGCGCGGCTGAAGGTCAAGGCCCTGGTCACCGAGCGCGTCGACCGCGAGACGGTCTGGCTGCCCTTCCACTTCTCGGGACGCTGGCAGGGCGCGGACCTCGCGCGCTACTACCCGGACGGCGCGAAGCCGGTGGTGCGCGGCGAGGCGGTCAACACCGCGACGACCTACGGCTACGACAGCGTGACGATGATGCAAGAGACCAAGACGACCGTCTGCCAGGTCGAACGCGCGTAAGGAGACGACGATGGCTCGAATGAAGTTCATCTGCGATGCCGAGCGTTGCATCGAGTGCAATGGCTGCGTCACGGCCTGCAAGGCCGAGCACGAGGTGCCCTGGGGCGTGAACCGGCGGCGCGTCGTCACGATGGGGGACGGCCAGCCCGGCGAGCGCAGCATCTCGGTGGCCTGCATGCACTGCAGCGACGCGCCCTGCATGGCGGTCTGCCCGGTCGACTGCTTCTACCGCACCGACGAGGGCGTGGTGCTGCACGACAAGGACATCTGCATCGGCTGCGGCTACTGCAGCTATGCCTGCCCCTTCGGCGCGCCGCAGTTTCCGACCAACGGCACCTTCGGCCTGCGCGGCAAGATGGACAAGTGCACCTTCTGCGCCGGCGGTCCGGAGGCCAACGGCTCGCACGAGGAGTTCGAGAAGTACGGCAGCAACCGTCTCGCCGAGGGGAAGCTGCCGGCCTGCGCCGAGATGTGCTCCACCAAGGCCCTGCTCGGTGGCGATGGCGACGTGGTCGCCGACATCTTCCGCACCCGCGTGCTCAACCGCGGCAAGGGCTCCGAGGTCTGGGGCTGGGGCACGGCCTACGGCAAGCCGGGCGGCGCGGCCAAGACCGGGGCGGGGCAATCATGAACGCGCCGCTCGTGCGCGGGCGCATCGCGGTGCGGGCGGTGCTCGCCGCGGTGCTGGCGGGCCTCGCGGCTTGCGGGGATGCGCCGCAGGAGGGGGCGAAGGCGCCCAAGAAGGCCGATGCCAAGGCCTGGGACGGAGGCCCGTCCCCGGCCTTCCGTGCCGAGGGCTGGACGGCCGGTGACCGCGCGAGCTGGGAGCAGCAGCTCAGGCAGCGGGGTCAGCAGCAGAACGAGTACCAGCGCACGCAGTGAGCGGTACGAGCCGCAAGCGAGGATGGCCATGAGCTGCAAGCTTCGATCGTGGTGCGCCGCCAGCCTGCTGGCGCTGTGGGGTGCCCTCGCGTGGGCTCAGCCGGCGCCGGCCGAGGCCCTGCCGGCGGCCTCGGCCGCCGAGAGCAACGCGGAGCGCAGCCAGACCCAGCCCTACAACAACGCGCCGTTCTGGCGCGCGGTGCGCGGCTCCGGCGGCGAGGCCGGCACCACCAGCCTGCCGGGCGCCGAGAAGGGGGTGCTGATCCAGGAATTCGTCCGCTACCCGGGCACCAGGCTGACGACCGCCGGCGAGGCCTGGCGCGAGCTGCGCAACCGCTGGATCCTGCCCTACGGTGGCGGGCTGCTGCTGATCACGCTGCTGGCGATCGCGCTGTTCTACCGGGCCCGCGGCAGCATCGGCCTGCACGGGGCGGAGACCGGCCGCAAGATCGAGCGCTTCACCTACTTCGAGCGCGCGGCGCACTGGAGCAACGCGGCCGCCTTCGTCGTGCTGGCGGTGTCGGGGGTGGTGATGGCCTTCGGCAAGTTCTTCCTGCTGCCGGTGATCGGCGGCACGCTGTTCGGCGGCCTTGCCTACGCGCTGAAGACCGCGCACAACTTCGCCGGGCCGCTGTTCGCGGTGTCGTTGCTGATCGTGTTCCTGACCTTCGTGCGTGACAACCTGCCGAGCCGTGACGACCTCGTCTGGCTCGCCAAGGGCGGCGGCCTGTTCAATGGCGCGCACGTGCCCTCGCACCGCTTCAACGCCGGCGAGAAGATCGTTTTCTGGGGCGGCGTGTTCGCGCTGGGCGCGCTGGTGGTCGCCTCGGGGCTGGTGCTCGACAAGCTGATCCCGGGCCTGGCCTACACGCGTGGCGACATGCAGATCGCGCACATCATCCACGCGGTCGCGACGATCCTGATGATGGCGATGTTCCTCGGCCATATCTACCTCGGCACGATCGGCATGAAGGGGGCCTACCAGGCGATGCGCAGCGGCTACGTCGACGAGACCTGGGCCCGCGAGCACCATGAGCTGTGGGCCGCGGACGTTGCGGCGGGCAAGATTCCCGCCCAGCGTTCGGCGAGCGCGCCGCCCACGAACCCGACCGTGCCGGCTTGAGACCCACGAGGAGGCCCGCGATGACCCGAATGCACCCCTGGATCGCCGCGTCGTGCGCGGCGCTGCTCGCCCTCCCGGTCGCCGCGCTGGCGAAGCTGCCGGCACCGACGCCCGAGGCCAAGGCCAAGGCCGACGAGGCCAAGGCCAAGACGGCGCACGGCGACAAGGTCAGCGCCTACAAGCTGTGCCTGGCGATGGACCGGACCGCGGCGCACTACTTCAAGAGCAGTGGCAAGGATCCGGGCTCGGCCACCGCGACGCCGGCCTGCGCCGACCCGGGCCCCTTCGTCTACAACCCCGATGGCGTCGCACCGGCGCCCGCTGCGCCGGTGGCCGCGGCGCCGGCTGCCACGGCGGCACCGCCCCGCAAGTGAGGCGCTTGCGCCGACGCCGGCGCGACCGCCCTGTCTTCGCCTGCGTGCCGCTGCGGTGTCGGCTTGTGCGATGCTCGCGCGATGACGTCTCCTGACGCCCTGCCGAGGCTGACCGCCGCCGGCGTCCCGTTGACCCGCACGGTCGAGGTGCTGGACGAGCTTGGCGCGCGCCAGGCGATCCAGATCCCGGCGGAGCGGCCGCTGACGGTCTTCGTCGACAAGCGCGAGCTCGTCACGCTGATGACGCTGGGCGCGGCGCCGGAGCTGCTGGTACTTGGCTACCTGCGCAACCAGCGGCTGGTCGGCGCGGTGCACGACATCGAGTCGATCACCGTGGACTGGGACGTCGGCGCCGCCGCGGTCCGGACCCGGCGTGGCATCGAGGACTTCGAGCGCAAGACCGCCCGGCGTGTCGTCACCACCGGCTGCGGGCAAGGCACGGTGTTCGGTGGCTTGATGGACGAGCTCGACGCGGTCGTGCTGCCGTCGGCCGCGCAGGCACGCATCAGCCAGCGCGCTCTCTACGCGCTGCTGGAGGCGGTGCGGCGGCAGGAGAGCACCTACAAGTCGGCCGGTTCGGTGCACGGCTGCGCGATCTTCACGATCGATGGCGACGATGCGCGCCTGGAGCGCTTCGTCGAGGACGTCGGCCGCCACAACGCGATCGACACGTTGGCCGGATGGATGTGGTTGCAGGGCCAGGGCGGTGCCGACAAGGCCTTCTACACGACCGGCCGGCTGACCAGCGAGATGGTCATCAAGTCGGCTCAGATGGGCGTGCCGATCGTCGTGTCGCGCTCGGGCATCACGCAAATGGGCCACGAGCTCGCGACGCGGCTCGGCCTGGCGCTGTTCGGCCGCGCGATGAACCGGCACTTCCTCTGCTACAGCGGCTTCGAGCGTTTCGACGCCGAGCCGTCGCTGGCCCAGCCGGCGCGCGCCTGAGCGGGCAGCCCGGATAATCCGGGCTTCTTCCGAGGACGCGTGATGAGCATCAAGAGCGACAAGTGGATCCGCCGCATGGCCGAGCAGCACGGCATGATCGAGCCCTTCGAGCCGGGTCAGGTGCGCCACGCGGCCGACGGCCACAAGATCGTCTCCTACGGCACCTCGAGCTACGGCTACGACATCCGCTGCGCGCCCGAATTCAAGGTCTTCACGAACATCTATTCGACGGTCGTCGACCCGAAGGCCTTCGACGAGAAGAGCTTCGTCGACATCGAGGCCGACGTCTGCATCATCCCACCCAACAGCTTCGCGCTCGCGCGCACCGTCGAGTACTTCCGCATCCCGCGCAACGTGCTGACGATCTGCCTGGGCAAGAGCACCTACGCGCGCTGCGGGATCATCGTCAACGTGACGCCCTTCGAGCCCGAGTGGGAAGGCTATGTGACGTTGGAGTTCAGCAACACCACGCCGCTGCCGGCCAAGATCTACGCCGGCGAGGGTTGCGCGCAGGTGCTGTTCTTCGAGAGCGACGAGGTCTGCGAGACCAGCTACAAGGACCGCGGCGGCAAGTACCAGGGCCAGCGCGGCGTGACGTTGCCGAAGACCTGAGCCGGGCGCCGCCGCTGGGCGCGGCCACGGCGGTGCGGGCGGCGGCGATCCCTCGTTCGTCCTACCATCGAACGCGTCGGTCATGGCGCGGGAGACGGCGATGAAGTGGGAAGACCAGGAGCGCAGCGACAACGTCGAGGACCGTCGTGGCGGCGGCCGCCTGCCGGGCCTGCCGACTGGCGGGCGCGGCATCGGGCTGGGCACGATCGTCGTCGCGCTGCTCGCGAGCTGGCTCCTGGGTGTCAACCCACTGACGGTGCTCGGCCTGCTCGGTGGCGGGTCGCCTCCCTCGGTCGAGAGCGCACCCGGGCCGGCGCCGGCACCGCCGGCCGGCGATGCGCCGGCCCAGTTCGTGTCGGTGGTGCTGCGCAGCACCGAGGAGACCTGGGGCGAGATCTTCCGCGCCGGCCGCGCCGAGTACACGCCGCCGCGGCTGGTGCTGTTCCGCGGTGCGACGCCGACCGCCTGCGGGGGCGGCGACAGCGCAATGGGGCCGTTCTACTGCCCCGGTGACCGCAAGGTCTACATCGACCTCGAGTTCTTCGACACGCTGCGGCAGCGCCTGGGCGCGCCCGGCGACTTCGCGCAGGCCTATGTGATCGCGCACGAGGTCGGCCACCATGTGCAGCAGCAGCTAGGCATCAGCGCCCGGGTGCAGGCGGCCCGCCAGCGCAGCAACGCGGCCGAGGGCAATGCGCTGAGCGTGCGCCTGGAGCTGCAGGCCGACTGCTTCGCCGGCGTCTGGGCCCACCATTCGCAGCAGGCGCGCGGCTGGCTGGAGCAGGGCGATCTCGAGGAGGCGCTGAACGCGGCCGCGCAGATCGGCGACGACACGCTGCAGCGCCAGGCGCGCGGCAGCGTCGTGCCCGAGAGCTTCACCCACGGCACGAGCGCACAGCGCATGCGCTGGTTCCGCCGCGGCCACGACGGCGGCCGTCCGAGCGACTGCGACACCTTCGACGTCGCCACGCTCTAGGGCGCGGCGCGCTCAGTCCTCGAACAGCTCGGGCGTGTAGGGCGTGGCGGTTGCGCGCGGCGTCGGCCGGCGCGCCGCCGGCGCCTCGCCGGGGCGCGAGAGCGAGCCGGCGCGCACGCCGAGCAGGCGCAGCCGGCGCTCCAGCGGCACGCGCTTCAGGCAGGCGCCGGCGGCGCGGCGGATCGACGCGGCGTCGTCGACCGGCTGCTCCAGCGTCAGGTCGCGCGTGACGGTGTGGAAGTCGTCGTAGCGCAGCTTCAGCCCGATCGTGCGGCCGAGCCGGCCCTTGCGCTGCAGGTCGGCGGCGAGCTGCTCGCACAGCCGCGTGAAGATCGCCGACAGCTCGGCGCGGTCGCGCTGCGCGTGCAGGTCGCGCTCGAAGGTGGTCTCGCGGCTCAGGCTCTTGGGCTCGCTGTAGGTCACGACCGGCCGCTCGTCGCGGCCGTGCGCGGCCTCGTGCATCCAGGCGCCATGGCTGCGGCCGAACTGCGCGACGAGCCAGTCCGGGTCGGCCGCGGCGAGCTCCCCGATCGTGTGGATGCCCAGTGTTGCGAGTCGGGCCGCGGCCTTCGGGCCGATGCCGTTGATGCGCGCAGCCGGCAGCGGCCAGATGCGTGTCGCGAGGTCGGCTTCGCGCAGGATCGTCAGGCCGTCGGGCTTGTCGAGGTCGGAGGCGAGCTTGGAGAGCAGCTTGTTCGGCGTGACGCCGATCGAGCAGCTCAGGCCGGTGCGCTCGAGCACGCGCGCCTTGATCGCGCGCGCGACGGCCGCGCCGCCGTCGGCCGCGAGCCCTGGCAGGGCGCTGAGGTCGATGTAGATCTCGTCGATGCCGCGGTCCTCGATCACCGGCGGCTCGCTGCCCACCACCTCGGCCACCGCCGCCTTGAAGGCGCGCGAATGCGCCCGGTAGGCGTCGAAATCGGTCGGCAGCAGGATCGCGTCGGGGGCGAGCGCGGCTGCCTTCATCAGCCCCATGCCCGAGTGCAGGCCGAAGGCGCGTGCCGCGTAGGTCGCGGTGGTGATGACGCCGCGGCCGGCGTAGTGGCGCAGCGTCGCGTAGCGGCGTGTGCCGTCGGGCAGGACTTCGGGCTGGTGGCGGCGGCCACCGCCGATCACGACCGGGCGGCCCTTCAGCTCCGGGTAGCGCAGCAACTCGACGGACGCGTAGAACGCGTCCATGTCGAGGTGGGCGATATAGCGGATGAGAACCCTCGTCCGGCGATCGGCCGACCGGTCCTCTGGGGGACGCGGTCCGGCCCGGGAGCGGACCGCGCTAGCCGCGCAGCGCGCAGGCCATCTGGTAGAGGCGGCCGCTGCGCGCGCCGCTGCGGCAGAAGGCCAGCACCGGCTTGGGCAGGCGCTCGAGCGCGTCGGCCATCGCCTGGGCCTGCTCGGGCGACTGGAAGGCGCTGGCCACCGGCAGATGGACGTACTCGAGGCCGGCGGCACGGGCCGCCGCCTCGATCGCGGCGCTGGTCGGCTGCTCGGGGCCGCCCTCGAAGTCCGGGCGGTTGTTGATCACGCTGCGGAAGCCGGCGGCGGCCGCGGCGGTCATGGCCTCGGGGCCGAGCTGGGGGGCGACGGCGATCTCGGCGTTCAGGCGCGATACGGGCAGATCCATCATGTCTCCTTCGAGTCTGCAGGCGGAGCTTACTTCGCCAGCGCCTGCTTCACCGCGGCCGAGACCAGGCCCATGTCGGCGTTGCCGGCGAGGCGCTGCTTGGCGGCGCCCATCACCTTGCCCATGTCGGCCGGGCCGCTGGCGCCGAGCTCGGTCACCAGCTTGGCGACCTCGGCAGCTACCTGCTCGGCGCTCAGCCGCGCCGGCAGGTAGGCCTCGAGCACCTGCAGCTCGGCGCTCTCCTTGTCGACCAGGTCCTGGCGGCCGGCGGTGGTGAATTGCGCGATCGAGTCCTTGCGCTGCTTGATCAGCTTGTCGACGATGGCGATCACCATCGCGTCGTCGAGCGTGACGCGCTCGTCGACCTCCTTCTGCTTCAGCGCGGCCAGCAGCAGGCGGATGGTGCCGAGGCGCTCGGCCTCCTTGGCGCGCATCGCGGCCTTCATGTCCTCGGTGATGCGGTCTTTCAGGCTCATGGGCTAGTCTCCAGAAACGAGCAAGCCCGCGCGGGCGTCCCCGGGCGGGCTTGGTGGGAAGCGTGTCGCGCCGGGCTCAGTAGAGCTTCTTCGGCAGCTGCATGCTGCGCACGCGCTTGAAGTGGCGCTTGACCGCGGCGGCCTTCTTGCGCTTACGCTCGGCGGTGGGCTTCTCGTAGAACTCGCGGGCACGCAGGTCGGTCAGGAGGCCGAGCTTCTCGATGGTGCGCTTGAAGCGACGAAGAGCCACGTCGAAGGGCTCGTTCTCTTTGACACGGATGGTGGTCATGTAGCGGTGGATCCTAGATGTGCGTCCGGTGGCGGTCGCCGGCCTTTCCGGATGGCCGATGGCGCTCGCTCGGACGCGGTTTGCCAGCAAAGACGGCGATTATATGCAGACTTGCCCGGCGCGCCAGCCCGCCTCAGGCCGACGCGGGACGCAGCGCCTCGGCGCAGGCGGTGGCGCAGGCATGGGCGCTGGCCCAGGCCCACTGGAAGTTGTAACCACCGAGCCAGCCGGTCACGTCGACCACCTCGCCGATGAAGTGCAGGCCGGGGACGCGGCGGCTCTCCAGCGTCTGCGAGCTCAACTCCCGGGTGTCGACGCCGCCGGCGGTGACCTCGGCCTTGCGCCAGCCCTCGGTGCCGGTGGGCACGAGCCGCCAGTCCTGCAGCGAGGCGGCCAGCGCGGCCAGGTCCCTGTCCTTGCACTCCGGCAGCGGCCGCGCGGCCAGCGCGCCCAGCGGGACGCACCAGGCCTCGGCCAGCCGCGCCGGCAGCCGCGTGGCCAGCTCGTTGCCGAGTTGGCGTTTCGACACCGCCTTGGCCTCGCGCAGCGCGGCGGCCAGGTCCTGGCCGGGCGCCAGGTCCACCGTGATTGGCGTGTCCGGCTGCCAGTAGCTCGAGATCTGCAGCACGGCCGGGCCGCTCAAGCCCCGGTGCGTGAACAGCAGGTCCTCGACGAAGGCGCCGCGCGCCTTGCCGGCGCCGGTGGCGATGCCGACCTCGAGCGACAGCCCGGCCAGCGCCGCGAACGGCGCCCAGGCGCCGGCATCGAAAGTCAGCGGCACCAGCGCCGGGCGCGGCTCGACGATGCGGTGGCCGAACTGCCGGGCGATGCGGTAGCCGAAGTCGCTGGCGCCGATCTTCGGAATCGAGAGTCCGCCGGTCGCGACGACCACGCGCGCGGCGCGCACCGGCCCGGCGTCAGTGTCGAGCTCGAAGCCGGCTTCGGCCTGGCGCAGCGCCTGCACCCGGCAGGGCTGGCGTCGCACGACGCCGCCGGCCTCGCATTCGCGCAGCAGCATCGCGATGATCTGCTCGCTGCTGTCGTCGCAGAACAGCTGGCCCTTGTGCTTCTCATGCCAGGCGATGCGGTGGCGCTGCACCAGGGCGAGGAAGTCGCGCGGCGTGTAGCGCGTCAGCGCCGAGCGGCAGAAGGCCGGGTTCTCGGACAGGAAGTTCGCCGGGCCGGCGTCGCGGTTCGTGAAGTTGCAGCGCCCGCCGCCGGAGATGCGGATCTTCTCGGCCAGCTTCTCGGCATGGTCGAGCAGCAGCACCTTCAGCCCGCGCTGGCCGGCGACGCCGGCGCAGAACAGGCCGGCGGCGCCGGCGCCGATGACGACGACGTCGAAGCGTTCGGGAGCAAGCATGGGGCCGGGATTATCCCGGCTGCTCTCAGGCTGCCGCGGCCTGCGGCAGGGTCAGCGCGCCCAAGCCGCGCAGCACCTCGCCGACGATCAGCACGGCCGGGCTGCCGAGGCGCTCCCGCGCCAGCGTGTCGAGCAGCCCGTCGAGCGTGGTCACCGCGTGCCGCTGCTCCGGCCGGCTGGCCGACTGCACGATGGCCAGCGGGGTGCTGCCGGGCAGCGCCGCGCGCAGCCCGGCCTGCAGCGTCGCGGCCTGCGCGACGCCCATGTAGATCACCAGGGTCAGCCCCTGTGCAGCCGCGGCGCCGAGAACCGCCCAGTCGAGGCCGTCGGCGCCTTCCTTCGCGTGGCCGGTCACGAACATCACGCCATGCGCATGCTCGCGGTGCGTCAGCGGCGCGCCCAGCGAGGTCGCCGCGGCCAGGCCTGCGGTGATGCCGTTGACGATCTCGACCTCGACGCCATGCGCGCGCAGCGTCTCGGCCTCCTCGCCGCCGCGGCCGAAGACGAAGGGATCGCCGCCCTTGAGGCGCACGACGCGCTCGCCGGCCAGCGCCTCGCGCAGCATCAGCTGCTCGATGAAGGCCTGCGGCGTGCTGCGGCAGCCGCCGCGCTTGCCGACGTGGACGAGGCGCGCCGACTTGCGCGCGTACTTCAGCACGCCCTCGCCGACCAGGTCGTCGACCAGCAGCACGGTGGCGCCGCGGATCGCGCGCACGGCCTTCAGGGTCAGCAGCTCCGGGTCGCCGGGGCCAGCGCCGACGAGCTGGACACGGGGGGGCTCAGGCCGAGCGTTCATGGGCTCTCTCCAGATGTTGCTGCAGCGCGCTGCGCGCCTTGACCAGCACCTCGACCTGCTCGAGCAGGGCCACCGGCACCGGCTGCTCGCCGCTGACCGCGGCCTGCACGTACAGCGCGGTGCTGGCCGCGTCGCAGCGCGGCAGCAGCGGCAGGCCGGTCAGCACGCCTTCCTGCGGCGCGCGGCCGAGGTCGGGGCGGGCGACGCCGTCGAGGTAGACCTCGAGCCTGGGCAGGCGGCGCGGATCGGCCACCGGCTCGCCCTCGGTGCCGCGCAGCAGCAGTGCGTGGGCGCGGCTGGCCTGCAGGAAGCGGGTGTGGGCGTGGCCGTACTCGGGGTGGGTGTAGTTGACGACGCGCAGGCAGGGCGTCGCTCTCGGCGTCAGCAGCTTCGCGACGGTGTGCGCGGGGTTGCGCAGGCCGAGTGTCCAGCGCAGGTCGAGCAGGGCCTGCAGCGGCGGGCACAGCGCGCCGGTCGGCATGAACACCGGTTCGTGGCGCCGCCACGCGGCGTGCACGTCCTCGGCATCGTGCGCGACCGGCAGACCGAGCGCGGTGAACAGCTCGTGGGTGGTGACGCGGCCCGGGTCGCGCTCGGGCCCGTGCACCAGCACCGGCACGCCCTCCTGCGCGAGCAGCAGCGCCAGCAGCGCGGTCAGGTTGGGCAGCTTGCGCGCACCGTTGTAGGACGGCAGCAGCACCGGCAGCGCACCGGCGTCGAGCGCGAGGCTGCGCTCGGCCGCTGCGGCGGTGAAGCCGCTCAGCTCCTCGAGGCTCTCGCCCTTGATGCGCATCGCGATCGCGAAGGCGCCACGCTCGGCCTCGCTGACCTGGCGGTCGAGCACCTGGGCCATCAGGTCCTGCGCCTGCGCAGCATCGAGCGACCGCGCGCCTTCCTTGCCGCGGCCGATTTCCTTCAGATAGTGCGCGATGCCCATGGCCGCAGTTTCGCAAGTCCCGGGCCAAAGCCCGCTCGATCCACCCTGTCAAGCTCTACAGGCGGCATGGTGTTCAGTGCTTCAACGGCGCGACGCCGACCTGCGGCAGGTGCGCCAGGCCGATCGCGCGCGCATGCTCCTCGAAGCCCTTGTTCTTCCAGAAGAAGGCGCCGGGCATCGTGGTCGGGATCACCAGCACGTAGAACAGTGCGCGGCCGATCAGGCTGGTCGCGAGCAGCAGTACGCCGGCCAGCGCCAGCGTCGCCAGCACCCAGGGGCCGCCGTGGCCGCTGGCCAGCGCCGTGATGCTGCTCAGCACCAGCAGCAGGTTCGTGCCCAGCAGCACGTTGCGCAGCGCGTAGGTCTTGCCGAAGGTCGTCGTCTGCACGTAGTAGGACGCCCCCCCTTCGTGCTCGGCGCGGCCGAGATCGCGGGCATGGGCGATGTGGCCGAGGCCCTCGATCGCCAAGCCGCCCGCCAGCAGTGCGGCGCAGACCAGCGCCACGCTCGCGTAGGCCTGGCCGGCGAAGGCCAGCGCCGGCAGCATGACCGCGCCGGCCAGCAGGCTGCCGAGCGAGAGCGCGCTGCCGCCGAAGGCGGTCGCGACCTGCCAGTGGTCCCAGAAGGGCCGCGCCTTGATGCGGTAGCAGCGCGTCATGTAGTAAAGGCCCACGGCGCCGGCCAGCAGGCCGAGCAGGCCGCTGACGCGCGCGCCCTGGGCCGCCAGCGCGGCGAGGGCCGGCGGCAGCCCGCCGAACAGCCCGGCGAGCCAGGGATGCGCCGGCAGGCCCAGCACGATGTGGCCGCCGAGGCCGGCGATGAAGAGGGCGATGCCCAGCCCCTCGCGCGAGACCGGCGAGTAGCGCAGGTTGTTGAAGCCGCGGTAGAAGCGCAGCGGCTTGCCCAGGTGCACCGTCGACATGAACAGCGCGAAGGCGACCAGCGCGAACTCGAGCATGGCCAGCGGCAGGTACATCGGCGAGGCGGCGAACTCGGCGAAGCCCGGCAGGCCGGCCCAGGCGCCGAGGAACTGCAGCGCGAAGGCGCCCATCGCGCCCTGCGCGGCGAGCGTGAACAGCACCAGCGGGTTCTCGCGCGAGGACAGGCGCGCGAGGTTCCAGTGCGCCTGCCGGCCCGCCTTCTGGTCGATCGACGGGCGGTAGCGGCCCTGCTCGTCCTTGTGGTACTTGACCGGCATCGAGTCGGTGCGCTTCATCTCGTCCGGCAGCTGCTTGATCTGCTGGAAGCGGATGTTCGGGTGCGTGATCTCGGGCGAGGGGAAGCCGGGGATCTCGGCGCGTGCCTGCTCGCGGTTCTTCGGCACGGTCTCGATGACGCCGAAGTCCAGCGCATTGCCGACGCAGGCCGCGACGCAGGCGGGCTTCAGGCCGACCTCCAGCCGGTCCACGCACATGTTGCACTTGCTGACCTGGCCCTTGACCGGGTCGAGCTGCGGCGCGTTGTAGGGGCACACCCAGGTGCAGTAGCCGCAGCCGAAGCAGGTGTCCGGGTCCTGCAGCACCGCGCCGTACTCGGTGTGCTTGGTGTAGGCCTTGGTCGGGCAGCCCTTCAGGCACACCGGGTCATCGCAATGGTTGCAGGCCATCGAGATGTTCATGCGCTTGTAGTCGGGGAAGCTGCCGCCCTCGACATAGCCGACCGAGCGGAAGGCCAGGTGCGGCGGGTTCTCGTTCTTCTCGCTGCACGCGGCCTCGCAGGCATGGCAGCCGATGCAGTTGTCGGCGGTGAAGTAGAAGCCGTGCTGCTTGTTGCGGTTCGGGTTCGGGCCGACCTGCGGGTTCTCGTTGATGTACATCGAGCGGCCCGGGGCCTGCATCGGCCCCTGGCCGCCGGTCAGCTCGATCAGGTCGATCTTCTGGCCGTAGCGGTTCACGTCGGGCAGCTCGACCTTCGGCAGGTAGGCGTAGTCGCGCTCTTCGGTGCGCACTTCCCACAGCGGGCGCTCTTCGAGCGGCGCCGGCGCCGGGCGGGGCAGGGGGGCGACCGAGGCTTCGCCGGTGCGCGGGTTCACGGAGATGTTCAGCATCGCGGGGGCCTCGGGGTCAGAACGCGCGGCGTTCCATGTTCAGGCGTGCGGCTTCGCGCTGGTCGACCTTTTCGATGCGCGCGGCGCACTGCTTGAAGGCCGGCTGGCGCGAATAGGGGTCGAGCAGGCCGAGCGAGATGCGGTTGACGCAGTCGTGGTAGTGGAAGGGCACGAAGACCATGTTGCGCGGCACGCGGTGGGTCAGCTGCACCATCACGATCGCGTCGCCGCGGCGGCTGACCACGCGCACATAGCTCTGGTGCTCGACGCCCAGCTCCTCGGCCGCGTCGGGGTTCATCTCCATGTAGGGCGTCGGGCTGAACTTGTTGCAGTTGCCGATCTTCCCGGTGCGGGTGCGGGTGTGGAAATGCTCGACCACGCGGCCCGAGTTGAACCAGAACGGGTACTCGGCATCGGGCACCTCGTTGTTGTTGACGAAGCGCACCGGGATCAGGTTCGCGCGGCCGCTGTCGGTCTGGAAGCGACCGTCGGCGTAGAGCCGCGGGTCGCCCTTGAGGTCGACGCGCTTTTGCATGTCGAAGGCGCCGGGGGCGCCCAGGCGCGCCTCGTCGGCGGCGGCCTGCGCGGCGCTGTAGGGCCACTGGATGCCGCGTGCCGCCTCGATGCGCTCGTAGCTCATGCCCGAGATGTCCAGCGTGCGGCCCGCGCCCACCGACAGCTGCTTCATCTCCTCGAAGGCGCCCTCGGGCGTCTCGGGGTAGTGGATGGCGTTGCGGTCGGTGAAGCGCTTGGCCATCTCCTTGAAGATCCAGAAGTCGGGCTTCGAATCGGCGAAGGGCTTCAGCGCGTTGCGCGTCAGGTTGACGCGGCGCTCGGTGTTGGTGTGGCAGCCTTCCTTCTCGGCCCACACCGCCGCCGGCAGGTAGACGTGCGCGTACTGGTTGGTCTCGACGTCCTCGTAGACGTCCTGCACCACCAGGAACTCGAGGTTCTCCATCGCCTTGCGGATGCGCGGCTGGTTGGGCATCGAGGTCATCGGGTTGGTGGCCACCAGCCACAGGCCCTTGATCTCGCCGGTCTCGATGGCCGGGAAGATGTCGGTCTGCGACAGACCGCGCTTGGGCGGGAAGAAGCCCGCGTCGATGCCCCAGAAGTCGGCGATCTGCTGGCGGTCCTTCTCCTTCTCGAGCAGGCGGTAGCCCGGCAGGCCCGAGCAGGAGGACCACTCGCGCGTGCCCATCGCGTTGCACTGGCCGGTGATCGACAGGCTGGTGCCGCCCGGCTTGCCGATGTTGCCGGTGATCAGGTTCAGGTTGTTGATGTTGACGACGCCGTCCGAGCCGTGGGTGGACTGGTTGATGCCCATGGTCCAGATGCTCATTGCCGCCGGCGCCTTCGCGTACAGGCGCGCGACCTGGCGGATGCGGTCCTCGTCGATGCCGCACTCGTGCTGGGCGATCTTGGGGTCGTAGTCGGCCACCAGCGCGCGCAGCGCGTCGATGCCCTGGGTGTACTTGTCGATGTACTCGCGGTCCTCCAGGCCTTCCTTGAGGATCACATGCATCATCGCGTTGATCAGCACCGTGTCGGTGCCGGGCGTGATCGGCAGGTGGATGTCGGCGAACTGCGCGAGCATCGTCACGCGCGGGTCGACCACGATGACCGGGAACTTACGCTTCTCCAGCGCCTCCTTCAGGCGCCAGTAGATGATCGGGTGCTGCTCCGGCAGGTTCGAGCCGAAGGCCATCAGGCAGTGGGTGTGCTCGAAGTCCTCGTAGCAGCCCGGCGGGCCGTCGGAGCCGAAGCTGCGCTTGTAGCCCGACACCGCCGAGGCCATGCACAGCGTCGTGTTGCCGTCGTAGTTGTTGGTGCCGATCTGCCCGCGCACCAGCTTGCCGAGGGTGTAGAACTCCTCGGTCAGCAGCTGGCCTGTCGAGACCACCGCGAAGGCGTCGCGCCCGTACTGGGCCTGGATCTCCTTGATCTTCGATGCCACCTTGTCGAGCGCACCGTCCCAGCCGGTCGGCTGGAAGGGCAGGTGGGCCTTCTCGCGCATCAGCGGCACCTTGCCGCGGCCGGGCGACTCGAACAGGTCGTGCTCGAGCAGGCCCTTGATGCACAGCTTGCCGCGGTTGACGTCGGCGCCGGCATGGCCGCGGCTGGTGACGATGCGGCCCTGCTCGTTCAGGCCGATCTCGATCGCGCAGCCGGTCGAGCAGTAGTTGCAGGTCGTGTACTTCCACTCGTTCACCGCCTTGACCGGGATCTTGATCGGCTTGCGGTGCTTGCGGCCAAACAGCATGGTCGTCCTCCCAGGGCTCGAGCGATCAGGCGGCGGAGTGCCTCTTCGGGCCGGCGGTCGGCGCGAGCAGGTCCAGCGCCTTGGTGGCGAGCTCGTCGGCGTCGAGATAGACCTCGTCGCCCTCGACCTTGCAGGCGAACGAGGGGGTGCAACCCTCGTCGGGGGCCGCTGCGCAGCCGTCGTCCAGCCCGATGGTCCAGTTGTGCAGCGGGCAGGCGACGCTGTTGCCGAACACGATGCCCTGGCTCAGCGGGCCGCCCTTGTGCGGACAGCGGTCCAGCACGGCGAACACGCGGTCCTCGGCGGTGCGGAACAGCGCCACCGCGACGCCCTGCGGGCGCTGCACGCGGCGCGAGCCGAGCGCGGGGATGTCCGCGACGAAACAGATCTTCTTCCAGGTGCTCATCACAGCGCTCCCACGGGCGTGAACTGGCGGGTGTCGACCGCCGCCTTGTCGAATTCGAACCACGGATCGGCCTCGCCCTCGAGGCTGAACTTCAGCCTCTCCCACAGCGCCTGGCGGCCCGCGGCGTCGTCGAGGATCTTCTTCTTGACGTAATCGAGGCCGACGCGGCCGACCCAGTGCACGGTGCGCTCGAGGTACCAGCCCTCCTCGCGGTAGAGCTGCAGGAAGGCGCCGCTGTACTCGAGCACCTCCTCGGCGGTCTTGAGCTTGCAGAAGAAGTGCGCGACCTCGGTCTTGATGCCGCCGTTGCCGGCGACGTAGATCTCCCAGCCCGAGTCGACGCCGATCACGCCGACGTCCTTGATGCCGGCCTCGGCGCAGTTGCGCGGGCAGCCCGACACGGCGATCTTGACCTTGTGCGGCGCGTACATGCGCCACAGCGCGCGCTCGAGGTCCTTGCCCATCTGCGTCGAGTCCTGGGTGCCGAAGCGGCACCACTCGCTGCCGACGCAGGTCTTCACGGTGCGCAGCGCCTTCGCGTAGGCGTGGCCCGAAGGCATGCCGATGTCCTTCCAGACATTGACCAGGTCTTCCTTCTTGACGCCAAGCAGGTCGATGCGCTGGCCGCCGGTGACCTTGACCGTCGGGATCTTGTACTTGTCGACCGCGTCGGCGATGCGGCGCAGCTCGTCGGCGGTGGTCTCGCCGGCCCACATGCGCGGGATCACCGAGTAGGTGCCGTCCTTCTGGATGTTGGCGTGGCTGCGCTCGTTGATGAAGCGCGACTGCGGGTCGTCCTTGGCCTCCTTCGGCCAGCTGCTGATCAGGTAGTAGTTGATCGCCGGGCGGCACGAGGAACAGCCGTTGGGCGTGCGCCATCCCAGGCGCTTGTAGACGCTGTCGATGGTCAGCAGCTTCTCGGCCTTGATGGCCTCGCGCGCCTCCTGGTGGCTGGCGTCGGTGCAGCCGCACATCGCCTTCTTGGTCGGTGCCTTCGAGTAGTCGCCGCCGGCGGTGAACATCAGGATCTGCTCGACCAGGCCGGTGCAGGAACCGCAGGACGCGCTGGCCTTCGTGTGCTTCTTCACCTCCTCCAGCGTGAACAGGCCCTTGTCCTTGATGGCCTTGCAGATCGTGCCCTTGTTGACGCCGTTGCAGCCGCAGACCTCGGCGTCGTCGGGCATGCTGGCGGCCTTGGTGTGGCCCTCGTGGCCGGTGTCGCCGATGTTGGCGCCGGCCTCGCCGTGCAGCAGCGTGGCGCGGATGTCGCCGATCTTGCGGCCCTCGCGCAGCATCTTGAAGTACCAGCTGCCGTCGACCGTGTCGCCGTACAGGCAGGCACCGACCAGCTGGTCGTCCTTGATCACGAGCTTCTTGTAGACACCGCCGAAGGGATCGCTCATCACGATCTCCTCGCAGCCCTCGCCGCCCTGGAAGTTGCCGGCCGAGAACAGGTCGATGCCGGTGACCTTGAGCTTGGTCGAAACCTGGCTGCCGGTGTAGCGGCCGATGCCGAACTGCGCGAGGTGGGTCGCGCAGACCTTGCCCTGCTCGAACAGCGGCGCGACCAGGCCATAGGCGATGCCGCGGTGCGCCGCGCACTCGCCGACCGAGTAGACGCGCGGGTCGGTGACGGTCTGCATCGTGTCGGAGACGACGATGCCGCGGTGGCAGTGGATGCCGATCTTCTCGGCCAGCTCGGTGTTGGGGCGGATGCCGGCGGCCATCACCACCAGGTCGGCCGGGATCTCCTGGCCGTCCTTGAACTTGACCGCCATCACGCGGCCGTCCTTGCCGCCGATCAGCGCCTCGGTGCTCGCGCCCATCAGGAAGCGGATGCCGCGTTGCTCGAGCGACTTCTGCAGCAGCTTGCCGGCGATGCCGTCGAGCTGGCGGTCCATCAGCGTCGGCGTGATGTGCACGACGGTGACCTGCATGCCGCGCAGCATCAGGCCGTTGGCGGCCTCGAGGCCGAGCAGGCCGCCGCCGATGACGACCGCGTGCTTGTACTTGGTGGCCGCCTCGATCATCGTGTGGGTGTCGGCGATGTCGCGGTAGCCGATCACGCCCTCGAGCTCGCGGCCCGGGATCGGCAGCATGAAGGGGTTGGAGCCGGTGGCCAGCAGCAGGCGGTCGTACTCGGCCTCGGTGCCGTCCTCGGCGCGCACGATGCGCTTGACGCGGTCGATGTCGACCACCTTCTTGCCGGTGTGCAGCGTGATGCCGTGCTCGGCATACCACTCGAGCGGGTTGAGGATGATCTCGTCGATCGTCTGCTCGCCGGCCAGCACCGGCGACAGCAGGATGCGGTTGTAGTTCGGGTGCGGCTCGGCGCCGAACACGGTGATCTCGTAGAGATCGGGCGCGATCTTCAGCAGCTCTTCCAGCGTGCGCACGCCGGCCATGCCGTTGCCCACCATCACGAGTTTCATCTTCTTCATCCGAGGCTCCTGGTCGAGCGGTTCATAGCAAAGCGGGTGCCAAGCACGGCGGTCGGGCCGGTGAGAATGGCGCGATGAGTTTCGATGTCGAGATCGGCCACGCGAGCCGGCGCGGGACGCGCGAACACAACGAGGACTTCGCTGGTGCGCTGCGCGAGCCGGGGCGCGGGCTGGTGGCGGCGATCGCCGACGGTGTGTCCAGCGGCGGGCGCGGGCGCGAGGCCGCGCAGACCACGGTGATGGGCCTGCTGGCGGACTTCTTCGCCGCGCCACCGACCTGGGAGACCACGGTCGTGTTCGACCGCCTGGTCGGCGCGCAGAACGCCTGGCTGGCCGCGCACAATGGCCGCGCCGGCAAGGGCGGCGAGGTGGCGATGACGACGCTGACCGCGCTGGCCCTCGAGGGCCATGGCGTGACGATCGCGCATGTCGGCGACACGCGCGCCTGGCGGCTGCGCGGCGACGAGCTGCTGCAGCTGACCCACGACCACCGCTTCGAGTCGATCGACTTCGCGAGCCGGCTGACGCGTGCGATCGGTCTCGACGACGCGGTGCGCATCGACTACGCGCAGGGCGAGCTGCAGGTCGGCGACACCTTCCTGCTGAGCACCGATGGGGTGCATGGCGTGCTCGGCGGCGAGCGACTCGCCGCGCTGCTGCGCGAGGGCGGGGCCCAGGCCGCCAGCGAGGCACTGGTCGACGCGGCGCTTGCCGCCGGCAGCCACGACAACGCGAGCGCGCTGGTGATCCGCGTGCGCGCGCTCGATGCGGGCCGGCTCGAGGACGAGCTCGCACGCGGCCGCCGCCTCGCGCCGCCGCCACCGCTGCAGGTCGGCGACGTGCTCGACGGCTACACGGTCACCGCGCGGGTGGCCGACACCGGCGTGCACCGGCTCTACCAGGCGCGCGACGCCGAGCGCCGCCTGGTGGCGCTGAAGACGCTGCACGAGTCGCGCGCCAGCGATCCGCAGGAGCGCGCGATGCTCGCCCACGAGGCCTGGCTGGGCCTGCGGCTGAGCGAGCGTTACGCCGGCGCGAGCCCGGGCGCGGCCGGCGACGCCGGGTTCGTGCGCGTGCATGAGCTGACCGAGCCCAGCGCGCTGTACACGGTGTTCGACTGGCACGGCGGCCGCACGCTCGAGCAGATGCTCGAGGCGAAGCCGCGTGCGTCGGTGGCCGAGGTTGTCGAGATGGCGAGCCAGGTCGCCCAGGCGCTCGGCCGCATGCACCGCCTGGGCGTGATCCACCGTGACATCAAGCCCGGCAACCTGCACCGCGGCGACGACGGCCGCTGGCGCATCCTCGACCTCGGCGTCGCGCTGTCGGGCCGCGAGCCGGCCGCGCAGCGCGAGCTGCACGCCGGCACGCCGAGCTACATCAACCCCGAGCAGTGGGACGGCGCCCCGGCCGACGCGGCGAGTGACCTGTACGCGCTCGGCGTCACGCTCTACCGCTGGCTGACCGGCCGGCTGCCCTACGGCGAGATCGAGCCCTACCAGACCGGGCGCTACCGGCAGGATCCGCCGCACGCCTCGCGGCTGCGTCCGGACGTGCCGATCTGGCTCGACCACCTGCTCGCCAAGGCGGTCGCGCGCGATGCGCGCCACCGCTTCGAGACCGCCGAGGAGCTGCTGCTCGCGCTCGAGCGCGGCGCCTCGCGCGTGCTCGCCGCGCCGCCCGCCACCCCGCTGATCCAGCGCGACCCGGCCGCGCTGTGGAAGGCGGGCCTGGTCGTCTCGCTGCTGTTCAACGCCTTGCTGGTGGTGTGGCTGCTGTTCCTGCCACGCTGACCGCCGTCGCTTCATGAGGCCGCCTTGGGCTCCTGGCGTGCGACGCGCTGCACGGCGGCGGCGCCGGCGAAGTCCTGCGACGCCGGTGCGCTGCGGGCCTTGCCGCCCTTCTCGGCCCAGGTCCGGGTCCAGCGGATCTGCATCACGCGCAGCATCGCGAGCATCGCCAGCGCGAGCACGGTGAACGACAGGAAGCCCCACAGGTAGCTGCCGCCGTACTGCTTGGACAGGCCCATCGCGTTGGGCAGAAAGCCGCCGCCGAGCGCGCCGACCTCGCCGATCATCGAGCCGGCCACCGCGGTGGCCAGCGGCCAGCGCAGCGGCACCAGCTGGAACAGCGCGCCGTTGCCGGCGCCCAGCGCCGCGAAGCACAGCATGAACAGCAGCGTCGTCACCGGCAGCGAGCTGCCGGCGAAGCCGCACAGCGCGAGCGTCAACGCGACCAGCACCAGCACGCCGGAGAGCGTCGAGATGCCGCCGACGCGGTCCGAGATCCAGCCGCCGAGCACGCGCACCGCCGAGCCCATCAGCGTCGCCAGCATCGTCAGCTGCCCGGCCTGCACCTTGGTGACGCCGAACTGGTCGTGGAAGTAGGTCGGCAGGAAGCTGGCCAGTCCGATGAAGCCGCCGAAGGTCACGACGTAGATCAGGCTGAAGGCCCAGCCGTCCTTCTCGAACAGGCAGGAGACATGCTCGCGCAGCGTCTGGTGCTCGCGGTCCGGCGGCTCCTTGGCGCAGGTCCACATCACCACCATCGGCAGCAGCATCGTGCAGGCGGCGAGGCCGTAGACGGTCTGCCAGCCATAGGCCTGGGCCAGCGGCGGCGCCAGCAGCACGGCGAGCACGGTGCCGGAGTTGCCGGCACCGGCGATGCCCATCGCCAGGCCCTTGTACTTCGGCGGGTACCAGCCGCTGCCCAGGCTCAGCGCGACGCCGAAGCTCGCGCCGGCGATGCCCAGCAGCACGCCCATCGCCAGCACGTCGTCGTAGCTGCTCACGAAGAAGTAGCCGAAGCCCAGCGCCGCGACGATCAGCGACATCTCGACCATCGCCGCGTTCTTGCGGCCGATGTACTGCGCCAGCACGCCGAGCGGGAAGCGCATCAGCGCGCCGGCCAGGATCGGCACCGAGACCATGAAGCCCTTCTGCGCCGGGCTCAGGCCGTAGGCCTCGCTGATGAAGGGCGCCATGGCGCCGTTCAGCACCCAGATCGCGAAGCAGAAGTCGAAATAGAGGAAGGCGGCCAGCAGCGTCGGCCAGTGGCCGGCGGCGGCGAAAGTCTTGAAGGTCCCGGAACGGGCGGAGGCGTGCATAGCGGCTTCAGGCAGAGGGACGCGTGCCCACACGGGGCGACACGGTCCGAAGGCACGAAGCTGCGCACGCCGATGTGCGCAGGACCGGGCGTGCATGCCGGTCCGGGCGCGGCATCGCGCCCCGGGTGTTGCATAGCAGCATCCATGCCATCGGCGTGTGGGGGCCCGGGGCGGGGCTGGTCTATGCTGCGCGCCTGATCCCGTTTCCCCTCTGTCGAGCGAGCCTGCACGCGTGACCTCCGTTCTTCTGTATGTCGGTGCCGATCCGCAGGCCCCGGCGCTTGCCACCGATCTGGGCGCGGCCGGCATTCACGTCCTTGGTGCAGTGGCGTGCGACAAGCTGGTGCAGGAGGCGGTCCGCCAGTCGCCCGACCTGCTGGTGTGCTGGGCCCAGCCGGCCGACGCGGCGCTGTTCCGCGCGCTCGAGCTGTTGCGGGCGGCCCAGCCGACCCCGGTGCTCGCCTTCGCGCAGGACGGCAGCGCCGAGACGCTCGAGCGCGCGCTCGACGCCGGCGTGCAGGCCTGGGTCGTGCAGGGCTATGCGCCTGCGCGGCTGCGTCCGCTGGTCCAGCTGGCGCTGGCGCGCTTCAAGCGTGAGCGCAGCCTGCGCGAGGCGCTCGACGAGCTCAGCCACCGCTTCGAGGAACGCAAGCTGGTCGACCGCGCCAAGGGCCTGCTGATGCTGGCGCGCCAGCTGCCCGAGGACGAGGCCTTCCGCCTGCTGCGCACGAGCGCGATGCAGTCGAAGCTGCGCATCGGCCAGTTCGCGCAGCAGCTGATCGACGCGGCCCAGGAGGCCGCTGGCGTCAACCGTGCCGGCCAGCTGCGCATGCTGTCGCAGCGCCTGGTGGCGCTGTACGCGCTGCGCACCGGGGGCTGCGATGCCGAGGCGGCGCTGGCGCAGCAGGCGGGTGCGGTGGAGAGGCTCGACGAGCGCATCGAGCAGCTCGGCAAGCTGCTGTCACGGCCGACCTTCGGCGACCTGCTCGACGGTGTGCTCGGTGCCTGGGCGGCACTGCGCGCCGCGCTCGAGGAGGCGCCGCGCACCGAGCGCCTGCTGGCGCTCGACGGCCGCGCGGAGGCGCTGCTGCAGGCCGCCGACACGCTGACCGCGGCGCTGGAGCAGGCCGGGGCCGCGCCCAGCCTGCGCATCATCAACCTGGCCGGGCGGCAGCGCATGCTGAGCCAGCGGCTCGCGAAGGAGGCGCTGTTCGCGGCGCTGCTGCCCGAGCCGGCCGCGGGCCGGGCGCGCGAGGCGGCCGCGCGCACCGCGGCCGAGGTCGATGCGGCGCTGGCCGAACTGCAGGCCGCACCGATCGCCGGGGCCGAGTTGCATGCGGCGCTCGACGCCGCGCTGGCCGAATGGCCGCTGATGCTGGCGGCCGCGGCGCGCGCCGGTGATGAGGCGGGCCGGCGCCGGCTCGCCGCGGCGAGCGAGCAGCTGCTGGCTCGCTTCGAGGCGCTGACCACGCAGGTCGAGCGCAGCATGCAGCAGCTGCTCGGATGAAGGGCCTGGAGGCCCTTCATTCATGGTGGGTCGCTGCCAAGCTCGGGGGAGCGGCGCGCTGACCGCGGGCTATCATGATCTGGATGCGCTCGCTGCGCGCTGCAGCAGCGGCACCGCCTCGCTCATGACCTCCAGTCTCTCCCCCGACGTCGATCTGCCTGCCGGCGTGGACACGGCGCTGCTCGATGCGCTGGAGGCGCTCGGCGTCATCTGGTGGATCAAGGACGCCGAGGGCCGCTACCTGCGGCTCAGCCGGAGCGGACACGCGCTGTTCGGCCTGGCGCCGGACACGGCGCGCGGGCTCAGCGATGCCGATCTCTTGCCCCACGTGCAGGCCGCGACGCTGCGCGCGGCGGATCAGGGGGCGCGCGCGGCGGCCGGACGGGCGCTGCGGGCGGAACATCAGCTCGAGATCGGCGGGTTGCGGCGCGACCTGGATGCGGTGCGTGTCGCGCTGCCGTCGCGTGCCGACGGCGGGCGGGCGCTGCTGGGCCTGTGGCTGGACACCGGGCCGCAGCGCGAGCGCAGTGCCGAGTTGCGCGCGGCGCTGACCCAGCTCGAGCAGCAGCAGCTGGCCAACGAGGCGCTGCGTGCCGAGGTCGAAGGCCGGGGCACGCGCGAACCGGCGTCGCGTCTGGTGCAGGGCGATCAGTTCGACGATTTCCTGCGGCGCGAGATCGATCTGTCCCTGCGGGAGCATCGCGAGTTCGCGGTGGTCTGTGTCATCGTGGACCCGCCCTCCGCAGGTGCCCCGCTGCGCGATCCGGCAAGAAGCGAACGCGTGCGCCTGGCTCTGGGGCAGCTGCTGCGCAGCAACACCCGTGCGATGGACGCCCCCTGCCGCATCGACGAGGAGCGGTTCGCCGTGCTGCTCTCGGGCGTGGGGCTGGCCACGGCCCATGCACGCATGGAGGGCCTGCGGCGCCAGTGCGCGACCCAGCTCGTGCCGGTCGATGGCGAGGCGCTGCGCTTCACCGTGTCGATGGGTGTCGCGAGCTTTCCTCACACGGCGCAGACCCAGGCCGGCCTGCTGCAGGCGGCCGAGGCGGCGCTGGTGCAGGCGCGCGAGCGGGGCGGCAACCGCGTCGCGCTGGCAAGCATCGCCTTCGGCGCGCAGGCCCCGGCCTAGAGCCTGGACCCGCCGCGGTGTTCGATGCGCCGCGTGAGCGGGGGGCCGTGAGCCTCAGGCGTGCAGTGCACGCCACAGCATCCAGGCGGCGAGCGCGTACAGCAGCAGCGCGAACACGCGCTTGAGCTGCACGACATTCAGGGCGTGCGAGACGCGAGCGCCGAGCGGTGCGGTCAGCACGCTCGCGCTCGCGAGGGCCGCCAGCGCCGGCAGGTAGACGTAGCCCAGCAGTCCCGGCGGCAGGCCCTCGAGCTGGCGGCCGGCGAGCATGTAGCCGGCGGTGCCCGCCGCCGCGATCGGAAAGCCGAGCGCGGCCGCCGTGCCGACCGCCTGGTGCATCGGCACATTGCACCAGCTCATGAAGGGCACCGACAGGAAGGCGCCGCCGGCACCGACCAGCGCCGAGGCCAGGCCGATCACGCCGCCAACGCCCGCCAGCCCGGGGGCGCCGGGCAGCTGCCGTCCCGGGCGCGGCTTGCGGTCGACCAGCATCTGCGTCGCCGAGTAGCCGACGAAGCCGGCGAATGCCAGCGTCAGCAGGGCCGCCGGCATCGCACCGGCCAGCTGCGCGCCGAGCAGCGCGCCGAGCACGATGCCGGGTGCGAGCCCGGCCGCGACCCGCCAGCGCACCGCGCCGCGCCGGTGGTGGGCGCGCACCGAGGACAGCGAGGTGAACAGGATCGTCGCCAGCGAGGTCGCCACGGCGATCTTCACCAGCAGGGCCGTCGGAAAGCCCTGGTGCTCGAGCAGCGCGACGAGGAAGGGCACCAGGATCATGCCGCCGCCGATGCCCAGCAGCCCGGCGAGGAAGCCGCCGCAGGCGCCGAGCGCGAGCAGCGCCACGAGCAGGGTCGCGCTCAGCATGCGGCCGCGTCGAGGCGTTTCAGAACCGCCTGCCACTCGGCCTCGGTGACCGGCGTGATCGACAGGCGGTTGCCGCGCTGCAGGATGCGCAGGCTCGCGAGCTCGGGCGCGGCACGCAGCTCGGCCAGTGGCAGCAGACGGGTCTTGCGCCGCAGCCGGACGTCGACGCCGAGCCAGCGGGGCGCGGCACGCGTGGCCTTCGCGTCGAAGTAGGGGCTCGACGGATCGAACTGGGTCTCGTCGGGCCGGGCGGCCGACGCCACTTCGGCGAGTCCGGCGATGCCGGGCGCGGGGCAGCTCGAGTGGTAGAAGAGCACGCCATCGCCGATGCGCATCCCATCGCGCATGAAGTTGCGCGCCTGGTAGTTGCGCACGCCGGTCCAGGGCAGCGTGCCGCCGGGCGCGGCGGCGAGGTCATCGATCGATGCCTCGTCGGGCTCGGACTTCATCAGCCAGTAGGCCATGCGGAAAAGGGCGGCGGGGGAAAAGGTGTCCGCCGCGAACCGGGAGCCACATTCCCGAACCGTGGGGTTCAGGTGGGCGAGGTCAGCAAGGCCTCGGGTTCATCTGACGCGAGACGATCACACCAGCCGAGCGATGTTCCAAGCCCTTGCTCATACGAGCATCGGAACAGGGAAACCAAAGCCCCCGCGGACGCAACGGACCGGTCCAGTGTACGCGGCGCGCGCGGCCCCGGAGCGGCGTTACAGCAAACGTCCGTCGGAGCCGAGGGCCTCGTCTATGCGAGCGATCAGCACGTCGATCGCCGGCTCGTCGTGCGGCGTTGACCCGGGGGCTGCGGCCGGCGCGCGGGCATCGCGTTCGGCGAGGCTGAACGCCAGGTTGAGCGCCGCGAGCACCGCGATGCGCTCGCGCGCCTTGACCTTGCCGGAGTCACGGATGCCGCACATCTCGCGGTCGACATGGGCGACGGCCTCGTGCAAGGCACGCTCACCGCCCTCGGGACAGACGAGGCGGTAGCTTTGGCCCATGATCGTGACCTCGACCTGCTTCATGAGTGCGTGTCCTCGGCTTCGGCGGTGGGGTCGCTCTGCGGCAGTCTGTCGAGCAGGGCGTCGACGCGCTGGCGTGCCGCCGCGAGACGGGACTTCAACGAGTCGCGCTCGGCGCTGACCGCGCCGAGCTGCTGCACCGTCAGCGTGTGCGTCCGCTGCAGCTCCTCGTGCCGCAGCAGCAGGCGCTCGACCCGCTCGGCCAGTTCCTCGATGCTCGCCATGGTGTGCGGCTCCGCCGTTGTCCGCCGGGGATTGTAGGCGTCGCCCCATGCTCGCTTACACTGATCAGCGTTGGTGCTCGTGCCGCCCTTCACGGCGACACAGTCAAACGGGAAGCAGGACGGCAAGACCCTCCGGGTCGAGCCCAACCTGCGCTGCCCCCGCAACGGTAAGCGGACGAGGTGCTGCATCAGGCCTCCGCTCGTGTGCTCGAACCACTGGCCGCCAGAAGCGGCTGGGAAGGTCACACGGGTCGTCTCCGCCAGCCCGGATACCGGCCAACGGGAGGCGCGTGCCGCGAGGCGCACGCCATGTCGCCAGCGCTTGCGGGGAAGCTCGCGCCGGCCTTCGAGTTCCGTTTGTCCCATGCACTCCATTGCCTGCAGGCGCCGCGCGCGCCCGGCCTCGGCCATCGCCACGATCGCCGCCGCCACCCTGTCCACCTCCTTGCCGCTCGCCGCGCAAGGCGTCGATCCCGGCGCCGCCGTCAAGCTGTCGCCCGTGAGTGTCACGGCGACCCGCTTCAGCGCGGATCCCGACACCCTGCCGCTCGGCGTCAGCGTCGTGACGGCACGCCAGATCGCCGAGATCGGCGCGACCAGCGTCAACGAGGCGCTGATGAAGCTGCTCGGCATTCCCGGTCGCATCG
>DATMJX010000333.1:0-34117 GCA_035553715.1 Methylibium sp. | reverse complement strand
CTGCTAGCATCGCCGCATGGACAGCAAGCCGTCTTCTTGGATCATCGCGACGCGTGAGAGCCGCCTCGCCCTGTGGCAGGCCGAACATGTGCGCGCGCTGCTCGGCGAGCGCCTCGCCGCGCCGGTCGAGCTGCTCGGCATGACCACGCGCGGCGACCAGATCCTGGACCGCACGCTCAGCAAGGTCGGCGGCAAGGGCCTGTTCGTCAAGGAGCTCGAGACCGCGCTCGAGAGCGGCGAGGCCCACCTGGCGGTGCACTCCTTGAAGGACGTGCCGATGGAGCTGCCCGCGGGCTTCGTGCTTGCGGCGGTGCTCGAGCGCGAGGATCCGCGCGACGCCTGGGTGTCGCCGCGTTTCGAGGGCCTGGACGCGCTGCCGGCCGGGGCGGTGGTTGGCACCTCGAGCCTGCGGCGACTGAGCCAGCTGCGCGCGCGGCGCCCGGACTTGAGGATCGAGCCGCTGCGCGGCAACCTCGACACGCGCTTGCGCAAGCTCGACGAGGGCCAGTACGACGCGATCGTGCTCGCCGCGGCCGGGCTCAAGCGCCTCGGCCTCGCGCAGCGCATCCGCGGCGTGTTCGAGCCCGAGCGCATGCTGCCGGCCGCCGGCCAGGGCGCGCTCGGCATCGAGGTGCGCTCGGACTGCGCCACGCGCCACCCGGCGCTGTGGGACGTGCTGCAGGCCCTGACCGACCGTCACGCCTGGCTCGCGGTACACGCCGAGCGCGCCGTCTCGCGCGCCCTCGGTGGCAGCTGCAGCATGCCGCTGGCCGCGCATGCCCGCTGGCAGGGCGAGGGCCGGCTGGCGCTCGACGCGGTGCTCGGCGGCCCCGAGGATGCGCCGCCGACGCTGCTGCGTGCCGGCGCCGAGGCGGCTGTCGGCGACACCGCCGCGGCCGAGGCGCTCGGGCGGCTCGTCGCCGAGCGGCTGCGCGAAGGCGGTGGTGCGGCGCTTCTCGCCGCACTGAGCGGCTGATGCCGCGTGCGCTGGTCACCCGCCCGGCCGGGCAGGCCGAGGACTGGGTGCGCCGGCTGCGCGCCGAGGGCCTCGAGGCGGCCGCGCTGCCGCTGATCGGCATCGCGCCGCTGGTCGATCCGCGACCGCTGGCCGAGGCTTGGCACGGCCTGGTGCGGCGCGATCTGGTGATGTTCGTCAGCCCCAACGCAGTGCAGCAGTTCTTCGCGCAGCGGCCGGCCGGCGTGGACTGGCCCGCCGCGCTGTGTGCCGCCGCCCCAGGGCCGGGCACCGCGGCGGCGCTGCGTGCGCAGGGGGTCGTGCGCGTTGTCGAGCCGGTCGCCGATGCCGCTGCGTTCGATTCCGAATCGCTGTGGGCCGTGCTCGGGCCGCAAGGGCCCTGGGACGGGCGCTCGGTGCTGATCCTGCGCGGCAGCAGCGGCGAGGACACGGGCCTTGGCACGGGGCGGGAGTGGTTGATCGGCACGCTGCGCGCGGCCGGGGCCCGGGTCGACGTGCAGGCCACCTACCGGCGCGGCGCGCCGCACTGGAGCGCCGAGGAACAGGCGGTGTGGACGCAGGCGCTGGCCGCGCCGCAGGCGCACGTGTGGTGCTTCAGCAGCTCCGAGGCGATCGGCCACCTGCAGGCCCTCGCCGGGACGCACTGCGCCTGGCGCGGCTCGCTCGCGCTGGCCACGCATCCGCGCATCGCCGAGGCCGCCCGCGCGGCGGGCTTCACCGCGGTGCGCGAGCTCGCGCCGACGCTCGACGCGCTGGTCGGCACGCTGCGCTCGCTGCAGAGGGCGTCGATACAATCCGCGCCATCGTGAGCGAGCCCCACCTGCCACCCGTGGCGGCCCCCGAGCCGCCCACGTCCCCGCCCGCCGAAACCCGGCCGGCAACCGTGCCGCGCCCCGACGCGGGCCGGGGACCGTCGCCCCAGGGCCTGCTCCTCGCCGCCGTGAGCCTGGGGGCCTTGTTCGCGGTCGGTTTCGCCTGGCGCGCCAGCGATCGCGTGCAGGCACTCGAGCAGGAGCTGGTGCGCCGTCAGCAGGACAGCCAGACCCAGGCCACCGAGGCCGCGCTGCTGGCGCGGCAGGCCCAGGAGCTGTCGCGCGAGGCGGTCACGAAGGCCTCCTTGCTCGAGGGGCGTGTCGCCGAGGTCGCGCGGCAGCGCGGCCAGCTCGACGAGCTGATCGTGTCGCTGTCGCGCTCGCGCGACGAGAACCTGCTGGCCGACATCGAGGCCAGCGTGCGCGTGGCCCAGCAGCACAGCGCGATCACCGGCAGCGTCGAGCCGCTGGTGGCTGCGCTGCGCACCGCCGACGAGCGACTCGGGCGCGTCAATCAGCCGCGGCTCGAGGCGGTGCGCCGCGCGGTCGGTCGCGACCTCGACCGCATCAAGGGCGTCGGCGTGGCCGATCTCGCGGGCCTGGCCAGCAAGCTCGACGAGGGCGTGCGCATGGTCGACGACGCCCCGCTGTTCGCTTTCGAGCCGCCCCGGCGCGAGAGCACCCGGCCGGTGCCACCCGTCGTGGTGCCGCGCGCCGGGCCCACGCCGGCGATCGAGCCGGTCGGCGGTCTCGGTGCGGCGCTGGGCGAGTGGTGGAGCGCGCTGTGGGGCGAAGTCACGACGCTGGTGCGCGTGACGCGCGTCGACACGCCCGAGGCCATGCTGCTCGCGCCCGAGCAGCGCTGGTTCCTGCGCGAGAACCTGAAGCTGCGGCTGCTCAATGCGCGCGTCGCGTTGCTGAGCCGGCAGTTCGACACCGCGCAGGCCGACCTGCAGGCCGCGCTGGCGGCGACCGAGCGCCACTTCGATCGCAACGCGCGCAAGACCGCCGCGCTGCTCGAGCTGCTGCGCAGCGTCACGACGCAGACGCGCTACGCCGCGGTGCCGCGGCCCGACGACACGCTCGCCGCGCTGGCCACCGCGGCGGCCGGGCGCTGAGGCGGCGGGCCGGACGCGATGCGCGCCGTCATCTGGCTGCTGCTGCTGGCGATCGTGGCGGTCGTCGGCGCGACGCTGCTCGGCGACAACGACAACCTCGTGACTTTCTACTGGGCGCCGTGGCGCCTGGACGTCTCGTTCAATCTGTTCATCGTCGCGCTGATCCTGTTCTGCCTGCTGCTCAACGCGCTGTTCAACGCCGCGAACACGCTGATCGGCCTGCCGCGGCGTGCGCGCGAGTGGCGCGTCTCGCGGCGCGATCGCATCGCCCAGGCGGCACTGCGCGAGGCGCTGGCGCAGTACTTCGGCGGTCGCTACAGCCGCGCGCACAAGGCGGCGCAGCGCGCCGTCGCGATCCAGGTCGACACGCCGGAGCTGCAGCGCGACGCCGAGTTCACCGTGCTCGGCCACCTGCTGTCGGCCGGCAGCCTGCACCGCCTGCAGGACCGCACGCGCCGCGACGAGCAGCTCGGTCGCGCGCTCGAGCTCGCGGCCCGGCACGCGGCCGCGCGCCCGGCCGAGGAGGGCGCGCGGCTGCTCGCGGCCGAGTGGGCGCTCGATGACCGCGACGCGCCGCGCACGCTCGAGCTGCTCGGGGATCTGCCGGCCGGCGTCGCGCGCCGCACCCAGGCGCTGCGGCTGAAGCTGCAGGCCGCGCGGCTCGCGAGCGAGCCGCTGGAGGCGCTGCGCACCGCGCGCCTGCTGGCCAAGCACCAGGGCTTCTCGCCGGCCGCCGCTGCCGGCCTGATTCGCTCGCTCGCGATCGAGGCGCTCGACCGTGCACGCGATGCCGACCAGCTGCGGCGCATCTGGCGCGAGCTCGAGGGGGCCGATCGGCGCGACGCCCATGTCGCCGCGCATGCGGCACGTGCCCTGGCGGCGCTGGGTGCGCCCGAGGACGCGCGCGCCTGGCTGCGGCCCTTCTGGGAGCGCATCGCGCAGCTCGGCCGCGAAGAGCGCGATGCCGTGGCGCTCGCGCTCGCCGATGCGGCTGTAGGGCTGGGCGCCGACTGGCTCGCGCGCATCGAGGCGGCGCTGCAGTCCTGTCCCGGCGAGGGTGCGCTCGCCTATGCCGCCGGGCGCGCCTTCGTCGCGAGCCAGCTCTGGGGCAAGGCGCGGCTGTGCCTCGAGCAGGCGGCCGAGGACACGACGCTCGCCCCGGCCGCGCGCCGCGAGGCCTGGCTCGACCTCGCGGTGCTGGCGCAACGCGATGGCGATGAGGCCCGTGCGAGTGCCGCGTTCAGGTCGGCTGCACGCATCTGAAACTGCCTGCTATACTGCGAGGCTCGCGCGGCTGTAGCTCAGTTGGATAGAGTACTTGGCTACGAACCAAGGGGTCGTGGGTTCGAATCCTGCCAGCCGCGCCACCTTTTCCCGAGGGCCCACTGCGAAGTGGGCCCTTCGTCTTTTGGGGCTGCGACGCGCACGGCGATGCTGCTCGATCACCTGAAACGCCAGCTGCAGGAGCGCGACGCGCAGGCGCTGCGTCGTCAGCGCCACACGCTCGAATCGCCCGCATCGCCGCGGGTGCGCCGCGCGAGTGGCGACGCGCCCCCCCGCGACATGCTGGCCTTCTGCAGCAACGACTACCTGGGCCTCGCGTCCGACGCGCGGCTGCAGGCCGCGCTGGCCGAGGGGGCGCAGCGCTGGGGCGTCGGCAGCGGGGCCTCGCACCTGGTCAGCGGCCACTCGCGCGCGCATGCCGCGCTCGAGGACGCGCTGGCCGACTGGCTCGCGCCGACCGTGCCCGGGGGGCGGGCGCTGGGCTTGTGCACCGGCTACATGGCCAACCTGGCGCTGCTGACCGCGCTCGGCGACGGCCAGGCGACGCTGCTGTGCGACAAGCTCAACCATGCCTCGCTGATCGACGCGGCGCTGCTCGCACGTGCCGAGGTGCGGCGTTATCCGCACGCCCGCATGGACCGGCTCGCCGCCGAGCTCGAGCGCTGCACCACGCCGCTCAAGCTCATCGTCACCGATGCGGTGTTCAGCATGGACGGCGACATCGCGCCGTTGCCCGAGCTGCTCGCGCTGGCCGAGCGGCACGACGCCTGGATCGTCGTCGACGACGCCCATGGCCTCGGCGTGCTCGGGGCGCAGGGGCGCGGCAGCCTCGCGCACTTCGGGCTGTCGAGCCCGCGCCTGATCGTGATGGGCACGCTCGGCAAGGCGCTCGGCGTGGCGGGCGCCTTCGTCTATGCGGATCCGCTCGTGACCGAGTGGCTGGTGCAGAGCGCGCGGCCCTACATCTACACCACCGCCGCGCCGCCGGCGATCGCGCATGCCGCGCTGTGCAGCGTCGCACTCGTGCGCGGCGCAGAGGGCGATGCGCGCCGCGCCGCGTTGCGCGAGCGCATCGCGCAGCTGCGCGGCGGCCTCGAGACCCTGATTGCCGCCCATCCGGCCTGCGGCTGGCAGCTGCCGGCCTCGCACACGCCGATCCAGCCGCTCATCGTCGGCGACAATCAGGCCGCGCTGCGGCTGTCGGCCCGGCTTGAGGCGGAAGGCCTGTGGGTCACCGCGATCCGTCCGCCGACGGTGCCGCTCGGCACCGCCCGGCTGCGCATCACGCTCAGCGCGACTCACCAGCCCGACGACGTGCAGCGACTGCTCGACACCCTGGCCCGTGCGGCCGCCCTGGCCGCATGAGCGCCGTGCCCGATACCCCGCGGCGACCGCTCGCGCGGCCGATCGGCGCGGACTTCGCGCGCGATCCCTATCCGACCTACCACGCCTGGCGCGAGGCCGGTCCGATGCTGTGGAGTGCCGATTTCTTCGGCGGGGCCTGGATCGTGACCCGCCATGCCGAGGTCGCGCTGACGCTGCGCGATGCGCGTCTGTCGGCGCGCCGCACCGGCGGCTGGGTGATGCGCTCGCGGGTCGACCGGCGCGAGCTGGCCGGCTTCCAACGCCTGTTCGCGCGCGCGCTGCTGTTCCTCGACGCCCCCGAGCACGACCGCCTGCACGAGCTGCTTTACGCGAGTTTCCGGCCTGCCGCGCTGCAGGGCCTGAAGCCGTCGATCGAGCGCGGCATCGACGCGCTGCTCGACGCGGTGGGCCCGGGCGGCTTCGATTTCATGGAGGCGCTGGCGCGGCCGCTGCCCGCGCTCGTGATCGCCGAGCTGCTCGGCGTGCCCGAGGTCGACCACGTGCGCTTCGCTCGCTGGTCCGAGGCGCTGTCGGCCTTCATCGGGGCGCTGCAGCCCACGCCCGAGCAGGCCCGCGCCGCGCAGGCCGCCTTGCTGGCCATGGCCGAGGCCTTCGAGGCGCTGCTCGCGAAGCGCGGCAGTGGTGCCGGTCACACGCTGATCGACCAGCTGCTGCGGGCCGAGGCCGAGGGCCGCGTGCGCAGCCGCACCGAGCTGCTCGCGCAATGCGTGATGCTGCTGTTCGCGGGCTACGAGACCACGCGCAACCTGCTCGGCAACGGCCTGCAGGCACTGCTCGCGCATCCCGCGCAGTGGCGCCGGCTGCAGGCCGAGCCGCAGCTCGCCGGCGCGGCGGTGCGCGAGCTGCTGCGCTACGAGAGCCCGGTGCAGTACACCGGCCGGCGCGCCACGACCGACGTGCTGCTGCACGGCCAGTGGGTGCGCCGCGGCGAGCTGGTGATCGCGCTGATCGGCGCGGCCAACCGCGACCCGCGCCAGCACGAGCGCCCCGACGTGCTCGACATCGGCCGTGCTCCGCGGCCCTCGCTGGCCTTCGGCGCCGGCGCCCATGCCTGCCTCGGCGCCGCGCTGACGCTGATCGAGGGCGAGGCGCTGCTGCGCCGCCTGATCGAGCGCCGGGTCGACTGGCGTCTCGCCGAGGCCCCGCCGCGCTGGGGCGGCAGCGCGCTGTACCGCGGGCTCGCGGCGCTGCCGCTGGCCTGAGCGACGCCCGGGACGCGTCGCGATGCGCGTGCTGATCGCCTGCGTCGGCAGCGCCGGCGACGTCCATCCCTTCCTGGCGCTCGGCACGGCGCTGCGGGCGCGTGGACACGAGGTCGAGCTGCAGGCCTCCGAGCATTTCCGTGCACGCGTCGAGGCGGCCGGGCTCACGCTGCTGCCGCTCGGCAGCGAAGCCGACTACGCGTGCGTCGTCGGCGACGCCGATCTCTGGCACCCGCGCCGCAGCTTCGCGCTGTTGTGGCGCGAGATGGCCCGCCACCTGCCTGCCGCGCATGCCGCGCTGGCAGGCCGGGTGCGCGCCGGCGACACCGTGCTGGTCGGCAGCACGCTGGCCTGGCAGACCCGGCTCTTGCAGGACACGCATGGCGTGCCGGCGGCCACGATGCACCTGTCACCGCTGTGCCTCTTCTCGGGCGCGGCCCCGGCGCGTCTGCCGGGGCTGCCGGACCTGAGCGGCTGGCCACCAGGGCTGGTGCGGGCCGTGCACCGGCTGGTCGAGCAGGGCGCGATCGACCGCGTCGTGGCGCCGCAGCTCGACGCGATCCGCACCCGGCTCGGTCTCGCGCCCGTGCGGCGGGTGATGAGCCAGTGGGCGAACGCGCCCGGGCGGGTCGTCTGCGCCTGGCCCGACTGGTTCGCGCCGCCGCAAGCCGACTGGCCGGCCCAGGCGCGCCCCTGCGGCTTCCTGCGCTGGCCGGCGCTGCCCGCGGCCGCGCTGCCGGAGCCCCTCGAGCAGTTCCTGGCCGCCGGCCCGGCGCCGGTGGGCTTCACGCCGGGCTCGGCGATGGCACAGGGACGGGGCTTCTTCGAGCGCGCGCTGGCGGCCTGTGCCGCGCTCGGCCTGCGCGCGCTGCTGCTCACGCCCTTCGCCGATCAGCTGCCCGCCTCGCTGCCGCCCTGGGCCTGCCAGGTCGGCTATGCGCCCTTCGAGCGCCTGTTGCCGCGGCTGCGCGCGCTGGTGCACCACGGCGGCATCGGCACGTCGGTCGAGGCCGCCGTGGCCGGCTTGCCGCAGGGCTTCGTGCCGCTGGCGCACGACCAGTTCGACAACGCCGAGCGCTGGATCGCGCGCGGGGTGGGCCTGCGTCTGCCACGGCGCGACTGGGCCGGCACGCTCGCGCGGCTGTTGAGCGACGCGTCGATCGCGGCATCCTGCCGCCGCGTCGCGGCGCAGGTCGTTGACGCGGACGGGGTCACGGCGGCGGCCGAGATGATCGAGGCGCTCGGCCGCTGAACGCATGTGCCGCGCGTGCTCGCCGCGTCGCGAGAGCAGGCACCGCCGGGTGCTGACAGCAAGCGTCCAGAACGCCCTACAGCCGTTGCGCGCGCTTCGCCGCACCATCGCGACTCGCCCACCTGCCATTGCCCCGCCCGGTCGACGCCTCTGCGCGCACCGAGCCCCCGAACGATCGCCATGCCGACTGTCCTCGACTATCCGCCCGCGCTGCGGGGCACGATCCTCGTCGTTGATGACGCCCCGGTCGACCTGACCCTGATGGAGGGACTGCTGAGCCATGCCGGTCACCGGGTGCTGGCCGCACCCGGGGGGGCGCAGGCGCTCCGGCAGGTCGCGGACGGCCCGGCGCCCGACCTGGTGATGCTCGACGTGTGCATGCCCGGCATGGACGGCTACCAGGTGCTGGAGCGGCTGCGTTCGTTGCCCGCGAGCGCGGCCCTGCCGGTGGTCTTTCACACCGCGCTCGACGAGGCCGTCGACGAGGCGCGCGGCCTCACGCTCGGCGCGGACGACTACATCGCCAAGCAGGCCGATCCCGAGGTCAAGCTGGCGCGCGTGCGGGCACAGCTTGAACGCGCGCGCAGCCGGCGGTGCCTGAGCGAGCGCTCGAGCGCGCTCGAGGCGGCCGCGCGGATGGCGCAGCACGACGGGCTCGCGGTGCTCGCCCACCTCGCGGCGCTGCGCGACGGCGAGACCGGTCGCCACAGCCAGCGCACCCAGGCCTACGTGGCGGCGCTGGCCCGGCGGCTGCGCACGAGGCCGCGCTACCGCGCACAGCTCGGCGACGAGCAGATCGCGCTGCTGGTGCGCTCGGCGCCGCTGCACGATCTCGGCAAGATCGGCATCGCCGACCGCATCCTGTTCAAGCCCGGCAAGCTCGACGCCGAGGAGTGGGCGGTGATGCAGTCGCACACGCTGATCGGCGCCGATGCGATCGAGCGCGCCGAGCGCGAGGCCGCACACGAGATCCCCTTCCTGCGCCTGGCCAAGCAGATGGCGCGCTCGCACCACGAGCATTGGGATGGCAGCGGCTACCCCGACGGCCTGGCCGGCGAGGCCATCCCGCTGGCCGCGCGCCTGATGGCGGTGGCCGACGTGTTCGACGCGCTGGTGTCGGCGCGGCCGTACAAGGCGGCGCTGCCGCATGCCGAGGCGCGCGAGGTGATCCGCGGCGGCCGCGGCCGGCATTTCGACCCGGTGGTGGTCGATGCCTTCGAGGAGGCCTACGACGAGTTCGATGCGATCGCGCAACGCGTCGTGGACCCGTCGCCGCCCGTGGGCGCGGGCTGAGGAGCGCCGCGGCGTCAGTCGTCGCGCGGATGGCTGCTGCGCCAGATCGCGCGCACCAGCCACAGGCCGCCGGCCACCGCGCCGGCAAAGCCGAGGAAACCGAAGGCCGGCAGGCCGAACAGCGTCGGGCCGCCCTGGACCGTCATCACGATCGAGGAGCCGACGATCAGCGCCGCGATCACCAACGCCAGCGCGAGGCGGTTGGCGGCGCGGTCGAGCTGGTCGCCGACGCGCTTCAGGTGGGCCAGCTCGATCGCGACCTGCACGCGTCCGCGCCGGGCATTGCGCAGCAGCTTCGCGAGGTCGCCGGGCAGCTGCTCGAGCGTGCCGAAGGCCTGCCGCAGCGCCGCCCAGCCGCGCCGGGCGAGCGCGCGCGGCTGGTAGCGCGCGCGCAGCACGCGCTTGAGCAGCGGCAGGGCCTCGGCGGCCATGTGGAAGGCCGGGTCGAGCCCGCGCCCCATGCCCTCGAGCGAGACGAAGGCCTTGATCAGCAGGGCCAGGTCGGGCGGCAGGCCGAGGCGGTGCTCGCGCAGGATCGAGGTCACGTCCGCCAGCATCTGGCCGAGGTGCAGATCGGCCAGCGGCACGCCGTGGTACTGGTCGACGAAGGATTCGATCGCGGTCTCGAGCCGCGCGGTGTCGATGGCCTCGTGGTGATCGGTCCAGTCGATCAGCACATCGGCCACCGCGGCCGGCTCGCGCTCGACCAGGCCCAGCAGCAGCGCGAGCAGCTCCTCGCGGCGGCGCTGCGACAGCCGCCCGACCATGCCGAAGTCGATGAAGGCGATGCGGTTGCCCGGCAGGTAGAACACGTTGCCGGGGTGCGGGTCGGCATGGAACAGGCCGTCCTCGACGATCATCTTCAGCACCGCGCGTGCGCCGCGCTGTGCGAGCAGGCGGCGGTCGAAGCCGGCCTCGGGCGTCAGACGCTGCAGCTCGTTGCCGGGGATGCCGTCGATCCAGTCCTGCACGTTGAGGCGCTGCCCGGTGTGGGCCCAGTCCACCCGCGGGATCACGATCTCCGGCAGGCCCGACAGGTTGGCCGCGATGCGCTCGGCATGGCGGCATTCGGCCGCCAGGTCCAGCTCGCGCTTGAGCGAGCGCGCGAACTCGCGCACCAGCTGCTGCGGCCGGTAGGGCTGCAGCGCCGGCAGCTCCGCCTCGGCCAGCGCGGCCAGGCGCTCGAGCAGGCGCAGGTCGGCCTCGATCACCTCGACGATGCCGGGCCGGCGGATCTTGACGACCACCTCGCGGCCGTCGGCCAGCGCGGCGCGGTGCACCTGCGCGATCGAGGCGGCGGCCAGCGGCTCGGGGTTGAAGCGCGCGAACACCTGCTCGGGCTCGGCCCCCAGGTCCTCGAGCAGCTGCGGGCGCAGGCGCTCGAGCGGCACCGGCGGGACCCGGGCGTGCAGCTTCTCGAACTCGGCGATCCACTCCGCGCCGAACAGGTCGGCGCGGCCGGCCAGGATCTGGCCGAACTTGACGAAGGTCGGCCCGAGCTCCTCGAGCGCGAGCCGCACCTGCACCGGCGGCTCGACGCGCGCGAGGTCGGCCGCGTGCTCGCGGTTCAGCGCGTGGCCGGCACGCTCGAGCGCATCGGCCAGCCCGAGCCGGCGCACGGTGTCGCCGAAGCCGTGCCGTACCAGCACGCCGAGGATCTCGTTGAGGCGACCGAGGTCGCGGGCCGTGCCGAGGGCTTCGAACAGCATGGCGACGATCATAGAGGGGCCGGTGCGGCGGTCCTTGAAAATACGGCGATGGACGGGAAACGATGGGGGCGCCGGCTCGTGCTGGGGGCGCTGGCGGGGCTGCTGGCCGGCGGCGTGGCGGCGCAGGCCGACGAGGCGGCGCCGTGGTTCGACGGCCCGAGGCCGCGCCCGGTGGCGTACGAGGCGCTCGCGCTGCTGGCCGAGGCGCCGACGCACGGCCTTGATGCCGGCGACTACGGCGTGGCGGCCCTGCAGGCGGCGCTGGCCGCGCCGGTGACGGAGCCCGCGCGCGCCGCCGTGGTGGGTGGGGCGATGTCGACCGCGCTGCGCCGCTACCTGGCGGACCTGCGCGACGGGCGCATCGACCCGCGCCGCATCCACCACGACTTCGCCGTTCCGCGCGGCCAGGGCGAGGACGCGGCGGCGCGCCTGCGCGCGGCGCTGCAAAGCGGCCGGCTCGCCGAGGCGGTGCAGGCGGCCGCGCCGGCGCTGCCGCTGTACGGCCGGCTGCGCGAGGCGCTGGCGCAGTACCGCGGGCTGGTCGGCCACGCCGGCTGGGCGGCGGCGCTGCCGCGGCCCGCTGGCGGCCGCCTCGATCCGGGCCAGCCCTATGCGGACCTGGCGCGGCTGGCACAGCGCCTTGCCGCGCTCGGCGACCTGCCGCAGGCCACGCCGCTGCCGCCGCGCTTCGAGGGGGCGCTGGTCGAGGCCTTGCGCGCCTTCCAGCGCCGCCACGGCCTGGCCGACGACGGGGTGCTGGGCCGCGCCACGCTCGCGCAGCTCGAGGTCACGCCGGCGCGGCGGGTGCGCCAGATCGAGCTGACGATGGAGCGGCTGCGCTGGACGCCGCTGACGCAGGCGCCGCGCATGATCGTCGTCAATATCCCGGAGTTCGTGCTGCGCGCCTACGAGGTGCGCGAGGGCCGCATCGCCGTGCAGCAGGAGATGCGCGTGATCGTCGGCAAGGCGCTCGACACGCGCACGCCGCTGTTCGACGAGCTGATGCGCGCGATCGAGTTCAGCCCCTACTGGAACGTGCCGGCGTCGATCGCGCGCAAGGAGCTGCTGCCGCGGCTGCGGCGCGACCCCGGCTATTTCGAGCGCCAGGGTTTCGAGTTCGTCGGTGCGGACGGCACCGTCGAGACCGTGCTGACGCCGGCGCACCTCGACGCGCTGCGCGACGGCCGGCTGCGCCTGCGCCAGCGTCCCGGGCCGGACAACGCGCTGGGCGACATCAAGTTCGTGTTCCCGAACCGCGACGCGATCTACCTGCACCACACGCCCTCGACCGGCCTGTTCGCGCGCGACCGGCGCGATTTCAGCCATGGCTGTGTGCGCGTCGAGCGGCCGGTCGACCTGGCCCGGTTCGTCCTCGCCGGCCAGCCGGAGTGGACCGAGGAGCGCATCCGCGCGACGATGGCGGCCGGCGAATCCTTCACGCTGCGGCTGGCCGAGCCGCTGCCGGTGCTGATCGCCTACGGAACCACCCTGGTCCGCGACGGTCGCATCCACTTCTTCGATGACCTGTACGGCCACGACCGCGCGCTCGACGCCGCCTTGCGCCAGCGCCCGCCCGCCCCGCCACTGCTGCCCACGCCATGAACGACCGCCGCCGCTTCCTGCGTCACACCGCCGCCTGGGCCGCCGCCGGCGGCGTGCCGGGGCTGGCCCGCGCCGGCGTCGGTGCGCGGGCCCTGTCGATGGACCACACCCACACCGGAGAGCGCATCGAGCTCGTCTACGCGACCGGCGAGGGCTACCTGCCGCAGGCGCTCGGGGCGCTCAACCATTTCCTGCGCGACCACTACAGCGGCGAGATCGGCCGCATCGATCCGGTGCTCTTCGATCTGCTGCACCGCGTGCGGCAGACGCTGGGCCACGCGGGCGCCTTCGAGGTGATCTCGGGCTACCGCTGCGCCGCGACCAACGAGCGGCTGCGCACGACCCGCGGCGGCGGCGTCGCGAAGACCAGCCTGCACACCGAGGGCCGCGCGATCGACGTGCGGTTGCCCGGCGTCGCGCTGGCCGACCTGCGCGATGCGGCCTGGTCGCTGGGGGCCGGCGGCGTCGGCTACTACCCGGGCGAGCGCTTCGTGCACATCGACACCGGCCGCGTGCGGCGCTGGTGAGCGGGGACGGGGCCGCCGCTCAGGGCAGCGCGAACACCTCGAGCGTGTCGCCCTGCTTGAAGCCGAACAGCGCATTGCCGCCGGCCGCCACCGCGATGTACTGACGCCCGTCGACCGCATAGCTGATCGGCGGCGCGTTGACGCCGGCCTCGCAGCGGTGCTGCCACAGCCGCCGGCCGGTGGCGCTGTCGAAGGCGGCGAACCAGCCCTGGCCGGCGCCGCTGAACACCAGCCCGCCGGCGGTGGCGAGCACGCCGCCGATCAGCGGCTCCTCGGTGCGCACCTGCCATGCCAGCCGCCCGCCGTGGGCGAGGTCGAGCGCGCTCAGCGTGCCCCAGGAGGCACCTTCCTCGCGCGTGCTCGCGTACTCGAGCACGCTGCCGTCCGGGCGCGGCGCGCCGTGCATCGTGTAGCGCGTCGGCAGGTGCAGCGCGCCGACGAAGAACAGGCCGCGCTGCGCGTCCCAGGCCGAGGGCGACCAGTTCGCGCCGCCGGCGATGCCCGGTGCGATCAGCACGCCCGCGCCGGGCTGCGGCGGTGTGAGCAGGTTCGACTGCGGCACGAAGGCCTCGGACTTGAACAGCAGCCGGCCGTCGCGGCGGTCGTGCACATAGACCCAGCCGAGCTTGCTGGCCTGCGCGACCGCGGGCACGCGCTCGCCGCCCCGCTCGAGCTCGAGCAGCACCGGCGCGCTGGCGACGTCGTAGCCCCAGCGGTCGTGCGGCACCTGCTGGTAGTGCCAGACGCGCCGGCCGGTCTTCAGGTCCAGCGCGATCAGCGACGAGGTGTAGAGGTTGTCGCCCGGTCGCGAGGCGTCGGCCATCTGCGGGCTCGGGTTGCCGCTGCCGAAGATCAGCAGGCCGCGCTCGGCGTCGATCGCCGGCGTCGCGTAGACCGAGCCGCCGCCGTGGCGCCAGGCCTCGGGGGTGCCGGCCGCCGCGGCGCGCTCGGCCGCGGTGTCGCGCGGCAGCGCCAGCCCGTCGGGGGTGGCGGCGCGGAACTCGCCCTCCCAGCCCGGGCCGGTGATCTGGAAACGCCAGACCGGCTCGCCGGTCGCGGCGTCGAAGGCGGCCATCAGCCCCGGGCGGCCGTAGCGCCCGGAGATGCCGACGACGGCCAGCCCGGCGTCCGGGTGCAGGCCGAAGCCGACGCCGCTGATGCCGACATAGACCCGCCCTTCGTGCACCAGCGGTGCGGCGCCGATGCTGACGCCGGTCGAGCCCATCGTGCCGGCCACGGCCAGCGGGTCGCCGGGCTGGAGCTGGCCGATCGCCTCGGTGCGGGCCTGGTAGTCGGCCACGGTCACGTCCCACAGCGGCCGGCCGTCGGCGGCATCGAGCGCGATCAGCCGTCCGTCGACCGTGCCGACGTAGACCTTGCCGCCGGCCACCGCGACGCCCCGGTTGGCCGGCCCGCAGCAGGGCTTGGCGACCGCCAGGCGGTGGGTGTAGCGCCACAGCTCGCGGCCGCTGGCGGCGTCGAGCGCGACCACGCTGCTCAAGGGCAGCGACAGGTACATCGTGCGACCGACGACGATCGGTGTGGCCTGGAAGGTGCCGCTGATGCCGCTGCGGTAGGTCCAGGCCGGACGCAGCCGCTCGACGTTGCCGGCATGGATCTGCGCCAGCGGCGAGTGGCGCTGTGCGCCCAGGTCCTGGCCGTGCAGGGCCCAGCCGGGATCGGCCGGCAGCGGCGCGCGGGTGGCACAGCCGGCCAGCGCGAGCAGCGCGGCGGCGGCGGTCAGCAGGGGCAGGCGGTGTTTCATTTGGGCAACCAGATCAAGGCGCCGGCCTTCATGTCGGCGACGAGGAGGTGCCGGCCGTCGCGCGCCAGCGCGACGTCGGCCACCGCCTGGAAGGCCTGGTGGTAGCGCACCGGCAGCGCGCCGGGGCGTTGCAGGTCGAGCCGCCAGACCGCGCCGCCGCGCCAGTCGGACAGGTAGAGCCGCCCGCGCGCGTCGCGCGCCAGGCCGGTGCCGCCGCCGAAGCCGTCGGCCAGGCGCTCGGTGCGCGCGCTCGCGATGTCCAGCCGCAGCAGCTCGCCGCTGGCGAAGTCGAGCACCAGCAGGCGGCCGGCGCCGTCGGCCAGCAGGCCGCCGGGGCTGCGGATCGCCGGATTCAGCCCCTCGTCGACCAGCAGCGCGACGCTGCCATCGGGCGAGATGCGGTGGATCGCGCCTCCGCCGCCGTGCTGCAGGTCACCGGCGTCGGCGACGTAGAGTTGGCCGGCCGCATCGAAGGCCAGGTCGGTCAGGTGGACGGGCGGGCGCGGGAAGGCGGTCGCGTCGGCGAACACCGACACGCGGCCCCGCCGGTCGACGCGCAGCACGCGGGTCTTGTCGGTCACGTAGACGAAGCCCTGGCGCTCGGCCAGGCCCTTCGGGTCGTCGAGGCCCCCGGTGGCCCAGGGGCGGGCGCCGCGCTGCGGGTCGATCACGCTCAGGCGGCCGTCGCCGTCCTTGCCGATGCCGCCGATCTCGGAGACGACGATGCGGCCGTCGGCCAGCACCAGCACCGAGTCCGGCGTCGTCAGCCCGTTCACGCGCCGCGGCGCGTCGGCGAGGGCGCTGCCGGCCAGCAGCGCGAGCAGCGCGAACGACAGCCGGCGGGCGAGGGCGCGCATGCGTCGCGACGGGGGCAAGGCGGTGCGGCGCCTCAGTCGCGCCACTTGATCGAGCAGCCGATGCTCGCGGTCTGTCCGGACGGGCCGCGCCCAGTGCGCGCGACCAGCGCCATCGCCTCGTAGAGCTCGCGCGGCGTGTCGGGCGCGGCCGGCTGGCGGCCCGAGGCGTCGAGGCGGCCGCGGTACTGCAGCTGCAGCGCGCGGTTGTAGCCGAAGAAGTCCGGCGTGCACACCGCGCCGTAGGCGCGCGCGACCGCCTGCGGCTCGTCGTGCAGGTAGGGGAAGCCGAAGCCGTGGCGCACGGCGAACTCGCGCATGCGCTCGAACGCGTCCTCCGGGTAGGCGGTGGCGTCGTTCGCGCAGATCGCGACGCAGCCCACGCCCAGCGCCTGCAGCGCGTGGGCGTCGCGCACCAGCCGCTCGATCACCGCCAGCACATAGGGGCAGTGGTTGCAGATGAACATCACCAGCAGCCCGGCCGGGCCGGCGCAGCGGTCGCGATGCCAGACCTGGCCGTCGGTGCCGGGCAGGTGGAAGTCGGGCGCGGGAGCGTCCCAGTCGATCGGGTGGGCGGTGGCGGCCATGGCGACCGATTCTGGCGCATGCGGTACGCTGCATGCCCGCCCAACCCACCGCTCCGACGCACCATGTCGAACCCGATCGCGCCGCTGAAGAAAGTCCAGTTCATGCAGACCAGCAACCCGGCGGTCTGCGGGCTGCAGCTCACCGATTTCAATGACCGCGAGTTCATCGCCGGCGTCGACGCCGGCGGGCTGGCCTTCGTCGTCGGCGCGCTGCTCGAGCAGGCCGCCCATCCGGTCTTCGCCGCCGAGTCGGCCAAGGCCAACGAGCGGCCGGCGCTGTGCAGCCTGAGCGCGCAGTCGCTGCAGCGGCTGCCCGGGCGCAGCGAGGATGAGACCGCGCTGATGTTGCGCGTCGGCAGCGTCGAGCTGGCCTTCTTCCTGCCGCGCGCCGAGGCCGAGCGCGCCTGGACCCAGCCGGAGCGATGAGCAAGGCCTTCACGAAGGAGAGCGAGGCCGAGGACGACGAGGACCCCGGCCTGCCGCCCCTGCCCGCGGGTGGCAAGAACTACATCACCCCCGCCGGCTACGCGCGGCTGCGCGCCGAGCTGCTGGGGCTGATCGACGACGAGCGTCCCAAGGTCGTCGAGACCGTGTCCTGGGCCGCGAAGAACGGCGACCGTTCCGAGAACGGTGACTACCTGTACGGCAAGAAGCGGCTGCGCGAAATCGACCGCCGCATCCGCTTCCTGACCAAGCGGCTCGAGATCGCCGAGGTGGCCGATCCGAGCGTGCACCACGGCAGCGACCAGGTCTTCTTCGGCGCCACGGTCACCTACGCGACGCCCGACGGCGTCGAGCGCACCGTCACGATCAAGGGCATCGACGAGGCCGACAGCCTGGCCGGCGAGGTGAGCTGGATCGCGCCGGTCGCGCGCGCGCTGCTCAAGGCGCGCGAGGGCGACGAGATCACGCTGCTCACGCCCGCGGGGCCGCAGACGCTCGAGATCGTCGCGGTCCGCTACCCGTCGCCTAGCGCAGCAGCGTGAGGGCCAGGCCGGCGGCCGCGCAGGCGCCGAGCAGCGGCAGCACGCCGAGCTTGTAGCGAAACAGCGCGAGCCCGGCGGCCACGGCGATCAAGGCCGATGCCACGTCGAAGCCGCCGGCCAGGCCGCGCGGCCACAGCACGTGCCAGGCGAAGAACAGCGCCAGGTTGACGATGACGCCGACCACCGCGGCGGTGATCGCGGTCAGCGGCGCGGTGAAGCCGAGCCGCCCGTGCGTCGCCTCGACCAGGGGCCCGCCGGCCAGGATGAACACGAACGAAGGCAGGAAGGTGAAGAAGGTCGCGATGCACGCCGCCAGCGCCGCACCGACGAAGAGCGCGTCCGGCCCGAGCACGGCCTGGCCCCAGCCGCCGACGAAGCCGACGAAGGCCACCACCATGATCAGCGGGCCGGGCGTCGTCTCGCCGAGCGCGAGGCCGTCGATCATCTGCGGCGCGCTGAGCCACTGGAAATGGTCGACCGCGCCCTGGTAGACATAAGGCAGCACCGCGTAGGCACCGCCGAAGGTCAGCAGCGCGGCCTTGGTGAAGAACCAGCCCATCTGCGCAAGCGTCGCGCCCAGTCCCTGGCTGGCGACCAGCGCGGCCATCGCCACGGCCCACAGTCCCAGGCCGGCGCCCAGCACCTTCGCGAGGTGGCTGCGCGCGAAGCGCGCATGCGCTGGCGTCGGCGTGTCGTCGTCGATCAGCGCCGGCCCGTAGCTCGCCCGCGCGGCCGCGTGCGCGCCAGCGGCCGAGAACACCGCGGGGGCGCGCTTCGCGCCCAGCCAGCCGGTCAGTGCGGCCACCGCAACGATGGCGGGGAAGGGCGTGTCGAAGGCGAAGATCGCGACGAAGGCCACCGCCGCGATCCCCCACAGCGCCGGGTGCTTCAGCGCGCGCGTGCCGATGCGGTGGGCGGCGTGCAGCACCAGCGCGGTGACGGCCGGCTTGATGCCGTAGAACAGGCCCGCAACCAGCGGCACGTCGCCGAAGCGGACGTAGATCCACGACAGCGCGATCAGGATGAACAGCGAGGGCAGCACGAACAGCGCGCCAGCGACGAGGCCGCCCCAGGTCCGGTGCATCAGCCAGCCGATGTAGGTGGCGAGCTGCTGAGCCTCGGGGCCGGGCAGCAGCATGCAGTAGTTCAGCGCGTGCAGGAAACGCCGCTCGCTGATCCAGCGGCGCCGCTCGACCAGCTCGGTGTGCATGATCGCGATCTGGCCGGCCGGCCCGCCAAAGCTGATGAAGCCGAGCTTGAGCCAGAAGCGCAGCGCCTCGGCGAAGCCGACGGGGGCGGGGCGGTCCAGGGGTGTCATGGCCGGGATTGTCGCGGGAACCCGTGTCGCGGGCGGGGCGATCGCTGCGTCGTGGGCGCCGGCGGCGGGACGCGCCGCTAGAGTGCGCCGGCGGCCGACCCGCGATGAGCCGCCTTATCACCAGGAGACAAGATGACGCGATCGATCCAGCAGGCGGCCGATGCGGTGCTCGCCTATACCGTGGGCCGCGCCGGCGGCGCGCCGGGCGTGGTGGCGATGGCCACCGACCGCCAGGGCAACTTCTACGAGGGCGCGGCCGGTCTGCGCGAGCTCGGCGGCAGCGCCGCGATGAGCACCGACTCGGTGTTCGCGATGTTCTCGACCACCAAGGCGATCACCGGCACCGCGCTGATGCAGCTGGTCGAGGAGGGCGTGGTCGACCTCGAGGCCGCGGCCAAGCGCTGGGTGCCCGAGATCGCCGAGCTGCAGGTGCTCGAGGGCTTTGACGCCGACGGCCAGCCGCGCACGCGCGCGCCACGGCGCGACATCACCGTCAAGGACCTGCTGCTGCACACCGCCGGCCTGTGCTACGAGTTCTTCAGCGCCGACGACCTGAAGTTCCGCGGCGCGCGTGGCATCCCGTCGGTGGTGTCGAGCCAGTTCGCGTCGATCCGCACCGTGCTGCTGCACGAGCCCGGCGAGCGCTGGACCTACGGCGTCAACCTCGACTGGGCCGGCCGCATCGTCGAGACCTGCCGCGGCCGGCGCCTCGGCGAGGTGATGCGCGAGCGCATCTTCGAGCCGCTGGGCATGGCCGACATCGGCTTCGTGCTGAGCGACTCGATGCGCGCGCGCCGCGCGACGATCCACGACCGCGCCGCCGACGGCAAGCTCACGCCGCTGCCCGACCTGATCCTGCCGCAGCCTCCCGAGATGGACATGGGCGGCCACGGCCTGTACGCGAGCATCGGCGAGTACATGAAGTTCATCCGCATGTTCCTCAACGACGGCGCCGGGGCCCACGGCCGCGTGCTCAAGGCCGAGACCGTTGCCTTCATGGCCGGCAACGGCCTGCCCGCGGGCGTGAGCAGCGGCGGCTGGCGCACGTCGATCCCCTCGCTGTCGAACGACGGCGAGTTCGATCCCGGCTTCCGCAAGACCTGGGCCTACACCTTCCAGCGCAACGAGGAGGCCACGCCCTCGGGGCGCCCGGCCGGCACGCTGGCGTGGGCCGGGCTCGCCAACCTGTTCTACTGGATCGACCGGCACAACGGCATCGGCGGCTTCTGGGCCTCGCAGATCCTGCCCTTCCAGGACTGCGCGTCCTATCCGGGCTACGTCGACTTCGAGTCGGCGGTCTATCGCGGCCTGGCGCGCTAGAGCAGCGCGCGCCAGAAGGGCAGGTTCTCGGGGGCGGCGACCGCGCCCTCGGGCTGCTCGGCGAGCAGCCGGAAGTCCGCGAAGTCGAAGCCCGGTGCCACGGTGCAGGCGAGCAGCGTGTAGTCGCCGAGCGTCTGCGCCGCCTGCCAGTGGCCGGCCGGCACCACGTGCACCGGCGCCTGGCCGGGCGCGAGCGGGCCGAGCGTGCTGCGCCGGCCGCCACCGCCGCCGGCCGGGAATTCGCACAGCTGCAGGGGGGCGCCCTCGATGTACTGCCAGACCTCGTCGGCCTGCACCTGGTGCCAACGGCTGCTCGCGCCGCGCAGCAGCAGGAAATGGATGACGGTCAGCGCCGCGCGCAGCGCGCCGTCGGCGGGCCGGCTGACCGGAGCCGCCGCGCGGTAGATCTCGCGGTAGTGGCCGCCCTCGGGATGGGGCTGCAGGCCGAGCGTCGCAATCAGTTCGTGGGCACGCGCATCCATGGGGTGTCTCAGCCGATCACGCCCTGGGCGCGCAGCGCCGCGATCGCGGCCTCGTCGTGGCCGAGCTCGCGCAGCACCGCCTCGGTCTGCTCGCCCAGCCGCGGCGCGCGCCGGTGCACCGCGCCCGGCGTGGCCGAGAGCTTGGGCACGATGCCCGGCACCGCGACCGTGCCGCCGGCCAGTGCCGGGATGCGCTCGAGGTTGCCGCGCGCCGCATAGTGGGGCTCGGCGGCGAGATCGGCGACGGTGTAGATGCGGCTGGCCGGCACGTCGGCGGCGGCCATCGCCGCGAGCACCTGCTCGAGCGTGTGCCGGGCGGTCCAGGCGCCGATCGCCGCATCGAGCTCGGCCACGCGCGCGGCGCGGCCGTCGTTGCGCGCCAGCCCGGCGTCATCGGCCAGATCGCTGCGCTCGATCGCCGTCATCAGGCGCTTGAAGATGCTGTCGCCGTTGCCCGAGATCAGCACGAAGCGGCCATCGCCGCAGGGGTAGGCGTTGGACGGCGCGATGCCGGGCAGTGCGCCGCCGGCGGGCTCGCGCACCTCGCCGAAGGCGTCGTACTCCGGCAGCAGGCTCTCGGTCAGGTTGAACATCGCCTCGTAGAGCGCGAGATCGATCATCTGCCCCTGGCCGCCGCGCGCATCGCGCTGGTAGAGCGCCATCAGCACGCCGAAGGCACCCGTCAGGCCGGCGACGGTGTCGCCCAGCGAGACGCCCGCCCGCACCGGCGGGCGACCGGGCTCGGCATTCAGGTGGCGCAGGCCTGCGTAGGCCTCGGCGACCGCGGCGAAGCCGGGCTCGCCGGCGCGCGGGCCGGTCTGGCCGAAGCCCGACAGGCGCAGCATGATCAGACGCGGGTTCAGCGCGTGCAGCGTCTCCCAGCCCAGCCCCCAGCCCTCGAGCGTGCCGGGACGGAAGTTCTCGATCAGCACGTCGGCCTCGCGCGCGAGCTCGCGTACGAGGGCCTGGGCCTCGGGGCGGCGCAGGTCGAGCGCGACCGACTCCTTGTTGCGCGACTGCGCGTCCCACCACACGGACGTGCCATCTTTAAGCTTGCGCCAAGTGCGCAGCGGATCGCCGCCCTTGGGCGGCTCGATCTTGATCACGCGCGCGCCGAAGTCGGCCAGCGTCTTGGCCGCGAAGGGCCCGGCGATCAGCTGGCCGAGTTCGATGACCTTGATGCCTTGAAGAACCTGGGTGGTGGTGTTCACTGAAGCCTTCCTACCAGCAACCGCCGCGGATCCGGCTTTGCCGGTCCGCCAGCGGTGCCTCCTCGAGGGGGAGCGGCGAAGCCGCAACGGGGGTGGTCCACGTTCCTCAACGGGAGTGGGTCAAGGTTTCACGCGCGCGACCCGCAGCACCGGCGGCGAGCGCTTGAGCGCGCGCAGCGTGTCGGCGAGGTGCAGCCGGTCGCGCACGGCGACCAGCAGGCGCAGCTCGGCGATCTGGGCCGCGTGCTCGTCGCCCATGGCGATGTGGACGATGTCGGCCTCGGCCCCGCTGACCGCCGCCGCCACCTGCGCGAGCACGCCCTTGCCGTTGGTCACCAGCACGGTGACCGCGGTCTCGAAGGCGCGCACCGGCGTCTCGGCCCATTCGACGGTGATCCAGGCCTCGCTGTCGCGCCCGAACTGGCGCCGTCCGACACCGCAGTCGGCCGTGTGCACCATCAGGCCCTCGCCGCGGCCGAGGTAGCCGACGATCGCGTCACCCGGCACCGGGCGGCAGCAGGTGGCGAGTTGCACGGTCGCGCCCTCGCTGCCGTCGATCGTCACCGTGCCCTGCGAGGCCAGCGCCTCGTCGGCGGCGTAGCGGCCCATCGTCAGCGTCAGCGCGTCGGGGCGTGCGCCGTGCTCGGCCAGCAGGCTGGCCAGGCGCTTGGCGACGATGGCCGGGATCTTCTTGCCCAGTCCGATCTCGACCAGCAGGTCCTCGCGCCGCTTCAGCCCGCTCCAGCGCAGCAGCGCCTGCCAGACCGGCGCCTGCGGGCTGCCTTCGCTCTCGTCGCCGGGCGGCAGCTGCAGGCCCTCGGCACGCATCGCCTGGGCGAGCAGCTTCTCGCCGAGTGCGAGCGACTCCTCGGCCTCCATGTTCTTCAGGTAGTGCCGGATGCGCGAGCGCGCCCGGCCGGTGCGCACGAAGTTCAGCCAGGCCGGGTTGGGCCGCGCGCTCGGCGCGGTGACGATCTCGACCACGTCGCCGCTCTTGAGCGGCGTGCGCAGCGCGGCCGGCTCGCCGTTGACGGTCGCGGCGACGCAATGGTCACCGACGTCGCTGTGGATCGCGTAGGCGAAGTCCACCGGCGTCGCACCGCGCGGCAGCGCGAGGATCTTGCTCATCGGCGTGAACACGTAGACCGAGTCCGGGAACAGGTCGATCTTGACGTGCTCGAGGAACTCGGCCGCGTCGCGCGTCTCGTCCTGGATGTCGAGCAGCGACTGCAGCCACATCGCGCCCAGGTGCTGCGCATCGGCGCTGCCGTGGGCCTTGTAGAGCCAGTGCGCGGCGATGCCCTTCTCGGCCACCAGGTGCATCGACTCGGTGCGGATCTGGAACTCGACCGCGGTGCCGAGCGGGCTCACCAACGTCGTGTGCAGCGACTGGTAGCCATTGGCCTTGGGGATCGCGATGTAGTCCTTGAAGCGCCCGGGCAGCGGCTTGTAGAGCTGGTGCAGCACGCCCAGCGCGAGATAGCACTCGGGCAGCGTCGAGACGACGACGCGGAAGCCGAAGATGTCGTTCACCTGCGCGAAGCTCAGGTGCTTCTCGTCCATCTTCTTGTAGATCGAGTAGATCGTCTTCTCGCGCCCGCTGACCTGCACGGCCAGCTTGGCGTCCTTGAAGGCGTGCTCGACCTCGCGCTGCACCCGCTCGACGATGTCCCTCCGGTGCCCGCGGGCGCGCGTGACGGCCTTGTTCAGCGCCGCGTGCCGCCACGGGTGGATGTGCTCGAAGGACAGCTCCTGCAGCTCGCGGTAGGTCTGGTTCAGGCCCAGGCGGTGCGCGATCGGCGCGTAGATGTCGAGCGTCTCGCGCGCGATGCGGCTGCGCTTGGCCGGCTGCACCGCGTCCATCGTGCGCATGTTGTGCAGCCGGTCGGCGAGCTTGACGAGGATCACGCGCACGTCGCGCGCCATCGCCAGCAGCATCTTGCGGAAGCTCTCGGCCTGCGACTCCTCGCGGGTGCTGAACTGCAGCTTGTCGAGCTTGGTGAGGCCGTCGACGAGCTCGGCGGTCGGCGCGCCGAAGCGCTCGATCAGCTCGGACTTGCCGATGCCACAGTCCTCCATCGCGTCGTGCATCAGCGCGGCCATGATGGCCTGTGCGTCGAGCTTCCAGTCGGCGCACAGGCCCGCGACGGCCAGCGGATGCGTGATGTAGGGCAGGCCGCTGGCGCGGAACTGGCCGAGATGGGCCTCGTCGGCGAACTTGTAGGCCTCGCGCACGCGCTTGAAGTCGGCCGCGTCGAGGTAGTCGAGCTTCTTGGTCAGCGACGCGAACGAGGCGGCGTCGGCCTCCGACCTGGCGACGGCCACCGCCTCGGGCGCGGCAGGGCCGCCGAGCATGAAGGCCGGCAGGGCCTGGCTCAGCTTCTTGCGGACGGCTTGGACGGCACGGGAAGGCATGCGGTCATGGTAGCGCGGCACCCGCAAATGCCGACGGCCCGCCGAAGCGGGCCGTCGGGCCGTGAGCGCGAGGGCTCAGATCGGGACCTTCTTCAGCATCTCCAGGCCGACATGGCCTTCTGCGATCTCGCGCAGCGCGGTCACGCCGGGCTTGTTCTTGCTCTCGACCCGGGGCGCGTGGCCCTGGCTGAGCATGCGGGCCCGGTAGGTCGCGGCCAGCACGAGCTGGAAGCGGTTCGGGATCTTCTCGAGGCAGTCTTCGACGGTGATGCGGGCCATGGGCGGGGGTCCTTCCGGGGATGCGTTTCAGTCCAGGTGCAGGGCCTGGAAGACGGCCGCCTTGCTGCGGCGCTGACTGGCGTATTTTAGCCGCTGAGCCTGGACGACCGCCTGCAGGTCATCCACCGCGGCGTCGAAGACGGCATTGATCACGACATAGTCGAAGCGCGGCGCCTGGGCCACCTCCTCGCGCGCGTTCTCGAGCCGCGTGGCGATCACGTCCTCGGCGTCCTCGCCACGGCCGCGCAGGCGGCGCTGCAGCTCGTCCCAGCTCGGCGGCAGGATGAACACCAGCACCGCCCCCGGAAACAGGCGCTTGATCTGCAGCGCGCCCTGCCAGTCGATCTCCAGCACCACGTCCTGGCCGGCGCCCAGGCGCTGCTCGATCGCCGGGCGCGAGGTGCCGTAGAGGTTGCCGTGCACCTCGGCCCACTCGAAGAAGGCGCCGTGCATCACCATGTCGCGGAACGTCGCCTCGCTGACGAAGTGGTATTCGCGGCCGTCGATCTCGGCGCCGCGCGGCGCGCGCGTGGTGTGCGAGACCGACACCGCCAGCCCCGGCTCGCGCGTCAGCAGCGCCTTGACCAGGCTGGACTTGCCGGCGCCGCTGGGCGCGGCGACGACGAACAGATTGCCTGGCAGGTCCAGCGGCGGCGGCGTGGCGGCGACGGACGTCATGGGCGCCCCCCGGGCATGGATGGGCGCCGTGCCGTGCCGGGACGGGGGCACGCCGGCCCCCGGTGCGTGTCGGGCTGCGTGGGATGGCTCATTCGATGTTCTGCACCTGTTCGCGCATCTGCTCGATCGCGACCTTCATCTCGACCGACAGCTGGGTCAGCTCGAGTGCGGCCGACTTCGAGCCGAGCGTGTTCGCCTCGCGCTGCAGCTCCTGGATCAGGAAGTCCAGGCGCTTGCCGATCTCGCCGCCGGCGCCGAGCAGGCGCTCGATCTCGTCGAGGTGCGAGCCCAGGCGGGCCAGCTCCTCGGCCACATCGATGCGGATCGCGTAGGCGGTCGCCTCGGCGAGGGCGCGCTCCTGCAGCGTCTGGGGCGGGATCGAGCCGGCGGCGTTGCCGCCCTCGAGCGCCTCCTGCCAGCGCTCGAGAAAGCGCTGGCGCTGGCGCTCGACGACGCGCGGCAGCAGCGGTTGGGCCTCGGCGGCGAGCTCGCGCAAGCGCCGCACGCGCTGCATCAGCACCTCGACCAGCCGCGCGCCCTCGCGGGCACGGGCCTCCAGCAGGGCCGCCACCGCCTGGCGTGCCGCCGCGAGCACGGCCTCGTCGGCCGGGCCGGCGCCGGTCGCGCCGCGGCACCACTGCAGCGCCTCCTGGACCGTCAGCGCGGCCGCCTGCGGCAGGGCCGCCCGCACGCTGTCCTGCAGCCGCGCCAGCTCGGCCAGCTGGGCCGGCTGGGGCTGCGGCCAGGCGCTGGCGGCCTCGTCGCGGGTCGCGAGGCGCACCTCGACCTTGCCGCGCCGCACCCGCGCGGCGATCAGCTCGCGCAGCGCCGGCTCGAAGGTGCGCATTTCGTCAGGCATGCGAAATGCAACATCGAGAAACCGGCTGTTGACCGAGCGCAGCTCGACATGCACCGCCGGGCCTTGTGCGGCGGGGCTTTCGGCGCTACCGACGGACGCATTTGCGTAGCCGGTCATGCTGTAAACTGCCATCGAATTTATCGCATTGCAAAATCCGATTATGTCAAAGAGCAAACCTGCCCCCTTGCCTGCAGGCACGGTGGTGGGGGGCTACCAGGTCATCAAGAAACTGGCGGCCGGCGGCTTTGGGGTGGTCTACCTGTGCGAGGACGCCGAGCGGCGCCTCGTGGCGCTGAAGGAATACCTGCCGGCCTCGCTGGCCGAGCGGGCCCCGGGCGAGCTGACGCCGCGCGTCAAGCCCGAGAAGCAGCCGTTGTACCGCCTGGGCCTGAAGAGCTTCTTCGAGGAAGGCCGCTCGCTGGCGCAGATCAGCCACCCGAGCGTGGTGTCCGTTCTCAACTTCTTCCGCGAGAACGAGACCGTCTACATGGTCATGAACTACCTGCAGGGCGACACGCTGCAGGACTTCATCGTCACCGCCCGGGACCTGAAGCGCGACAAGGTGTTCCGCGAATCGACGATTCGTTCACTGTTCGACGAGATCCTGCGCGGGCTGCGCATCGTCCATCAGCACAAGATGCTGCACCTGGACATCAAGCCGGCCAACATCTTCATCACCAACGACAACAAGGCGGTGATGCTGGACTTCGGCGCCGCGCGCGAGGTCCTGAGCAAGGAAGGCAACTTCATCCGCCCGATGTACACGCCCGGCTTCGCCGCCCCCGAGATGTACCGCCGCGACGGCACGCTCGGCCCTTGGACCGACATCTACGCGATCGGCGCGTGCATCTACGCCTGCATGCAGGGCTACCCGCCGAACGACGCGCCGCAGCGCAACGACAAGGACCGCCTGGGCCTGAGCCTGTCGCGGCTGCGCAGCGTCTACTCGGACAACCTGATCGAAGTGACCGAGTGGTGCATGTCGCTCGACCCGCTGTCGCGCCCGCAGAGCGTGTTCGCGCTGCAGAAGGAGCTGGCGCGCGAGACCGAGCGCCGCTACACCAAGCTCAGCTTTGGCGAGCGGCTGAAGCTGCAGCTCGAGAACATCAAAACCGGCGTCAAGGCTTGAGGCCGCAGCCTGCTTATGCGCTTTTCCGTCTACCAGATCAGCCGCAAGGGCGGCCGCGAGAAGAACGAAGACCGCATGGGCTATTGCTACACGCGGGATTCGGGGCTGTTCGCGCTCGCCGACGGCATGGGCGGCCATCCGGAGGGCGAGGTGGCCTCGCAGCTCGCGCTGCAGACGCTCGCCGCGATGTACCAGCGCGACGCCAAGCCGGTGCTGAAGGACCCGCTGCGCTTCCTGCACGACGCGGTGATCGCCGGCCACCACCAGCTGATCCGCTACGCGACCGAGAAGGCGCTGATCGACACGCCGCGCACAACCGTCGTCGCCTGTGTGATGCAGGGCAATGCCGCCTACTGGGCGCATTGCGGCGACTCGCGGCTGTACCTGGTGCGCGGTGACAAGCTGATCGCGCGCACCCGCGACCACAGCTATTCCGAGCTGCAGGAGACCATGTCGCAGGTCGTGCCGATGGGCGACCGCTTCAACCGCAACGTGCTGTTCACCTGCCTGGGCAGCCCGGGCAAGCCGGTGGTCGATACCGTCGGTCCGCTGATCCTGCACCAGGGCGATCGGCTGCTGCTGTGCTCGGACGGCCTGTGGGGCAGCGTCAGCGACGAGATCATCACCGCCCAGCTCGCCAACCACGCGATCGGCGATGCGGTGCCCGAGCTGGTCGAGCAGGCGCTGCGCCTTGGCGGCCCCAAGTGCGACAACGTCACCGTGCTCGCGGTCGAGTGGGAGTCGGCCACCGACGACGTGCCGACGATCTCGACCCAGACGCTCGGCGAGGAGGTGTTCGCCTCGACGATCCAGGCCAGCATGGGCGGCGGCGCGGGCGACCCCGACGAGCTCGACGAGGCCGAGATCGAGCGCTCGATCCGCGAGATCAACGAGGCGATCCGCCGCTCCTCGCAGAAGAAGTCCTAGGGCTGACGGTCTGCCCGCCCGCCGGGCCCGGCGAGCGCCACCCACCGGGGCGGGCCCGGCGCTCGGGACCCCAAGCCGGCCATTTCCGAGCCGACAATGCGGCTTCCCCCGGGCAGCCTTCGTTTTTTTGACCAGGATCTCCATGAGCTTCGTTCGCACCCGCGACCGCGCCGCCGATGCGCTGCGCCCCGTCACGCTGACCCGCCGCTACACCGTCCATGCCGAGGGCTCGGTGCTGGTCGCCTTCGGCGACACCAAGGTGCTGTGCACCGCCTCGGTCGAGGAGAAGGTGCCGCCGCACAAGCGCGGCAGCGGCGAGGGCTGGGTGACGGCCGAGTACGGCATGCTGCCGCGCGCCACCCACACCCGCGGCGACCGCGAGGCCGCGCGCGGCAAGCAAAGCGGCCGCACGCAGGAGATCCAGCGCCTGATCGGGCGTTCGCTGCGCGCCGTGTTCGACCTGAAGGCGCTCGGCGAGCGCAGCATCCTGATCGACTGCGACGTGCTGCAGGCCGACGGCGGCACCCGCACGGCCGCCATCACCGGCGCCTATGTGGCCGCGGCCGATGCGGTGAGCTGGCTGCTCGCGCAGGGCAAGATCGCCACCTCGCCGATCCGCGATGCGGTGGCCGCGGTCAGCGTCGGTCTGGTCGAGGGCACGCCGCTGCTCGACCTCGAGTACGTCGAGGACGTCGCCTGCGACACCGACATGAACGTCGTGATGACCGGCGCCGGCCACTTCGTCGAGGTCCAGGGCACCGCCGAGGGCGTCGCCTTCACGCGCGCCGAGATGGACCGCCTGCTCGGCCTGGCCGAGCGCGGCATCGCGCAGCTCGTCGCGCTGCAGGCCCAGGCGCTGAAGCAGGCCTGAGATGACGACCCCCACGCACCTGCGGTGCTGCCCCCCGCGGGGGCGCCAGCCCTCTTGGGGCGGCCCGGCGAGGGCTGGGTGATGCGCCTCGTCCTCGCGTCCAACAACGCGAAGAAGCTCGCCGAGCTGCGCGCGCTGCTTGCGGGCGTGCCGCTCGAGCTCGTCGCGCAGGGTGCGCTCGGCATCGCCGAGGCCGAGGAGCCGCACGCGACCTTCGTCGAGAACGCGCTGGCCAAGGCGCGTCATGCGGCGCGCGCGGCCGGCGGCGCGGCGATCGCCGACGACTCCGGGCTGTGCGTCGATGCCCTCGGCGGTGCGCCCGGCGTGGCCTCGGCGGTGTACGCGCCGGTCGCCCTGCCGCCCGGCGAGCGCGAGGCCCGGCGTGCCGTGCAGGACGCCGCCAACAACGCGCTGCTGCTCGAGCGGATGGCCGGCCTCTCCGACCGCCGCTGTGCCTTCGTCAGCACCCTGGTCGCGCTGCGCCACGCCGACGACCCCGAGCCGCTGATCGCCTTCGGCCGCTGGCGGGGCGAGATCCTGCCCGCGCCGCGCGGCGCGGGCGGCTTCGGCTACGACCCGTTGGTGTTCATCCCGGCGCTCGGCCGCAGCGTCGCCGAGCTCGACGCGGCGACCAAGAACGCGCACAGCCACCGCGCGCTGGCCGCGGCCGAGCTGCTGGCGCGGCTGCGCGCGAGCTGGTTCGCGGCGTGAGCGTCCAGCGCATCGACGTCAGCGGCCTGCACCGCCGCGGCGGGGCCCTGAACCTCAGCGCGCTGCCGCCGCTGGCGCTCTACGTGCACCTGCCCTGGTGCCTGCGGAAGTGCCCCTACTGTGACTTCAACAGCCACGAGTTGACGGTCCCCACGCTCCCTGCGGCCGCTGCCCCTCGCGGGGGCGCGTTCCGGAGCGGGCAACCCGGATCCGGAACGGGCCGCGCGCTCGACGTCGGACTCGAATCGCGCTACCTCGACGCGCTGCGCGCCGACCTGGAGGCCGCGCTGCCGCTGGTCTGGGGGCGCCGCGTCGTCAGCGTCTTCATCGGCGGCGGCACGCCCAGCCTGTTCTCGCCCGACGCGATCGAGCGCCTGCTCGCCGACGTGCGCGCGCGCCTGCCGCTCGAGCCCGGCTGCGAGATCACGCTCGAGGCCAACCCCGGCACCTTCGAGCGCGAGCGCTTCCGCGCCTTCCGCGCCGCCGGCGTGACCCGGCTGTCGATCGGCGTGCAGAGCTTCGACGACGCCAAGCTCCAGGCCCTGGGCCGCGTGCACGACCGTGCCCAGGCGATCGCCGCGGTCGAGGAGGCGCAGGACGCCTTCGAGACCTTCAACCTCGACCTGATGTACGCGCTGCCGGGCCAGACGCTCGAAGCGCTCGACGCCGACCTGCGCCAGGCGCTGGCCTTTTCTCCGCCGCACCTGAGCGTCTACCACCTGACGCTCGAACCCAACACCCGCTTCGCGACCGAGCCCCCGCCCGGCCTGCCCGACGACGACCTCGCTGCCGCGATGCTCGACCGCATCGCCGAACGCAGCGGCGTGGCGGGGCTGGAGCGCTACGAGGTCTCGGCCTACGCGCGGCCCGGCCACCGCTGCCGCCACAACCTCAACTACTGGCAGTTCGGCGACTACCTCGGCATCGGCGCCGGCGCGCACGGCAAGCTGAGCTTCGCGCACCGCATCCTGCGCCAGACGCGCTGGCGCGACCCGGCCACCTACATGGCCAAGGCCCTCGAAGGCGCCGCGGTGTCGAACGAGCACGAGGTCGCTGCCGAGGACCTGCCCTTCGAGTACATGCTCAACGCCCTGCGGCTGCGCGAGGGCTTCGAGCTGGCGCGCTACACCGAGCGCACCGGCCTGCCGCTGGCGACGATCCAGCGCGCGCTCGAGCAGGCCGCATCGCGCGGCCTGCTCGAGCGCGACCTGCAGCGCGCCTGGCCGACCGCGCGCGGCTTCGACTTCCTGAACGACCTCCAGCAGCTGTTCCTGGCCTGAGTCCCCCGCGGACAGGCGGGCCGGTGGGGCCGGCGCAGCGCCTGGCGCTCCCTATCATGGTCGCTTACCCGGCAGGGCGCCGGCGGAGGGGCGGAGCCAGCCGTGTTGACGGGTTTGCGCGCGATCGTTCGGCGACTGGGGGCCTGCGCGGCCCTGCTGCTGCTCCTGCCGCTGGCGGCGGCCCAGGGCATCCAGCCCGACCCCAACCCGGTGCGCCTGAGCGCCGACGAGCGCGCCTGGCTTGCCGCCCACCCGGTGCTGCGGGTCGCCACCAAGACCGAGTGGGCGCCGATCGACCTCTACACCTACGAGGGCCAGTTCCGCGGCCTCTCGGGCGACTACCTCGGGCTGATCGCGCGCCGCCTGGGCATCCGCTTCGAGTACAAGGCCTCGGCGACGATGGCCGACTCGCTCGAGGCGCTGCGGGCCGGCCGCGCCGACCTCGTCCCCTCGGTGGCGCGCACGCCGCAGCGCGAGCGCTTCCTCGAATACACCCAGCCCTACCTGGACGTGCCCAACGTCTACGTCGCACGCCGCGGCGTCGCCGGGGTCGGCGCCGGCGAGTCGATGGCGGGCCTGCGCATCGCCTACGAGCGCGGCTACAGCGTCGTGCTGCTGCTGCGCGAGCGGCACCCGAAGGCCGAGCTCGTCGAGTTCGCCGACTCGGCCGCGGCGCTGCGCGGCGTCTCCGAGGGCGAGGCCGACGTCTACCTCGGCGCACTGCCCACCACCTCCTTCCTGGTCGAGAAGCTGCTGCTGACCAACCTGGAGGTGCGCAGCCCCTCGCATTCCAGCCAGAGCGCGCTGCACTTCGGCGTGCGCAAAGAGCTGCTGCCGCTGCGCGGCATCCTCGACAAGGCGCTGGCCAGCATCACGCTGGCCGAGCGCCAGGAGATCCATCGCCGCTGGGTGCCGCTGCACACGCTGCTGGCCGAGCCCTCGCCGCCGCTCAAGCTCAGCCCGGCCGAGCAGCAGCGGCTGATGCTGACGATGCCGCCGCTGCGCGTCGGCTACGAGCTCGACTACCACCCCTACACCTTCCGCGGCGACGACGGGCGCCTCGCCGGCATGGCCCACGACTGGCTGCAGCTGCTGGCCGACAAGACCGGCCTGCCGGTCGGCACGCCGCAGGGCGGGCCGTGGAGCGAGGTCTATGCGCAGGCGCGCCGCGGCGAGGTCGACCTGCTGATCGCGGTCGCCGCCAACGAGGAGCGCGCCAAGGAGTTCTTCTTCATCGGCCCCTGGCTGTCGACGCCCAATGTGTTCGTCACGCGCGTCGGCGCCGCGCCGGTGCTGGCGCTGGAGCAGTACGCCGGCCGGCGCGTCGCGGTGCTGCGCGACGGCCAGACCGCCTTCCTGCTCGGCAAGCTCTACCCCTCGATCGAGCAGGTTCCGGTGGCCCGCCGCGACGATCTGCTCGCCGCGGTGGCCAACGGGCAGGCCGAGGCCGCCTTCGTCAACGCGACCTTCGCGGCCCAGCGGCTCGCCCAGGGCATGGGGGCGGCGCTGAAGATGGCGGCCTTCTTCCCCGAGCTCAACTCCGATCTCTATTTCGGCGTGCGCCGCGACCAGCCGCTGCTGGCCGACCTGCTCCGGCGCGCGCTGGCCGCCACCAACGAGAGCGAGCGCGCCGCCATCGCCGCGCGCTGGGCGGTGCTGCCGCAGCCGCAGGACCTCGGCGCCGAGGCGCGCGCCTGGCTGCGGCGGCTGCTGCCGCTGCTGGGCCTGCTTGCGGTGGGTCTGCTCGTGTCGCTGGCCTGGGGCCTGCGCCTCAAGCGCGAGGTCGCGCGCCGCGAGCGCGCCGAGCTGGCCCTCACCGACGCACGCGACCGCGCCGAGCGCCTGGCGCGGGCCCGCCAGGACTTCCTGACCATCGCCAGCCACGAGATACGCACGCCGGTCAACGCGGTCGGTGGCGCGCTCGAGCAGCTCGCGCGCCAGCCGCTGCCGGCCACCGCGGTCGAGCTCGTCGGGCTGGCCGGCGAGGCCGCGCACACGCTGTCGCAATACGTCAACAACCTGCTCGACCTGTCCAAGAGCGATGCCGGCGAGCTCAAACTCGTCGTCGAGCCCGACGTGCTGGGCAACGTGCTGCGCGAGGCGTTGCGCGCGATCGAGCCGATGGCACGTGCCAAGGGCCTGGCGCTGGCGCTCGAGCTCGACCCGCGGCTCGCCCGCATGCACCGCTTCGACGGCTTCCGGCTCCACCAGGTGGTGCTGAACCTGCTGTCGAACGCGGTGCGCTTCAGCACGGCCGGCACGGTGCGGCTGCGCGCACGCGTGCTGGCCGACGAGGGCCGCAGCCAACAGCTCGAGATCTGCGTGTGCGACCAGGGCATCGGCATCGCCCCCGAGCCGCTGCGCCGGCTGTTCCAGCCCGGGTCCAGGGCGGCGAGTCGGCGCTGCACCGGCGTGGCAGCGGGCTCGGGCTGGCGTTGTGCCAGCGCCTGGTCGACGCGATGGGCGGGCGCATCGAGGCCACCTCCGAGCCGGGCTGCGGCAGCACGCTGACGGTGACGCTGCGGCTGCCGGTCGAACTCGCGGCCAGCCCGCCGGCACCCGAGACCGGGGTGGGCAGCACGCACCTGCGCGCGCTCGTCGTCGAGGACGACCGCGTGCAGCAGATCGTGCTCGAGGCCTCGCTGCGCCAGGCCGGCTGCACCGTCGACCTGGCCGGCAGCGCCGAGGAGGCCGAGGAGGTCTGGACGCAGCAGCGTCACCCGCTGGTGCTGACCGACCTGAACCTGCCCGGGGCGCAGGGCCCGGCGTTCGCGCGCTGGCTGCGTGGGCAGCCGGGCGGCGCGGCGGTGCGGCTGATCGGCCACAGCGCCGACCTCGACGGCGCCGAGGCGGCGCGCGAGGCGGGCATCGAGCGGGTGCTGCAGAAGCCGGTCGCGCAGACGGCGATCGATCAGATCGTCAGCGCCGTGCGCAACGAGCTGGGCGCGCGGCAGGGAGCCGAGCCGGCGAGCGGCTTCGGCAGCGCCAGCGGATTCGGGCCGTCGAGCAGCTTCGGGTTCAGCGAGACCGCGGGCTGAGGGCGGCCAGGGCCGGCCTTTTGTCGCTGCTTTTGCGGGCGCGGCCGTGGGGCGTCAAAAGGCCAAGCCGGAACGCGAGCTCAGACCCGGTTCAACGACATCCCGGCCGTGCTGCGCAGCCGCTCCAGCAGGGCCGGCGCGATCTTCGTCAACGGCAGCACCTCGTGCGCCGCACCGGCGGCGATGGCCTCGCGCGGCATGCCGAAGACGACGCAGCTGGCCTCGTCCTGGCAGAGGTTGTAGCTG
>DATMJX010000332.1:0-5204 GCA_035553715.1 Methylibium sp. | reverse complement strand
CGCGCTCGGCGAGCGGCTCGACGCCGAGGCGCTGCACGAGGTCAAGGAGCGCTATTTCGCCGCGATGGCGGCGCAGATCACGCGCCACGGCGGCAAGATCGAGAAGTACATCGGCGACGCGATCATGGCGGTGTTCGGCCTGCCGCACGCCCACGAGGACGACGCGCTGCGCGCCGTGCGGGCGGCCGCCGGCATGCAGGCCGAGCTGCGGCGCGTCAACGAGGACCTGCGCACGCGCTACGGCGTCACGCTGGGCAACCGCACCGGCATCAACACCGGCGAGGTGGTTGCCAACGACGACCCCCAGGCCGACCAGAAGCTCGCCACCGGCGATGCGGTCAACCTCGCGGCGCGGCTCGAGCAGGCCGCCCCCGAGAACGAGATCTACCTTGGCCAGGAGACCTGGCGGCTGGTGCGCGACGCGGTGCGGGTCGAGGCGGTCGAGCCGCTCGAGCTCAAGGGCAAGGCCGAGCGCGTGCCGGCCTGGCGGCTGGTGTCGGCCGAGGGCCTGGACGGCTGGCTGCGCCGCCACGACGCGCCGCTGGTCGGGCGCGACGAGGAGCTCGCCGCGATCGACCGGGTGCTCGACGAGGTCCGCCGGCAAGACGCGCTGCGCCTGGTCACGCTCGTCGGCGACGCCGGCATCGGCAAGTCGCGCCTGTCCTACGAGGTGATGGCGCGGGCGGGCGCCGGCGCGCGGGTGCTGCGCGGGCGCTGCCTGCCCTATGGCGACGGCATCACCTTCTGGCCGCTGCGCGAGATGGCCGGCAGCGCGGCCGACATCCGCCCCGACGATGCGGCCGACACGGCCCGCGCCAAGCTCGCCGCGCTGCTCGGCGATCCCGGCGTCGCCGAACGCATCGCCGCGGCGGCCGGCCTGAGCGCGGCGAGCTTCCCGATGCACGAGCTGTACTGGGCGGCGCGCAAATTCCTCGAGCGCATGGCGGCGACCGGCCCGCTGGTCGCGCTGTTCGACGACATCCACTGGGCCGAGCCGGCGCTGCTCGAGCTGATCGAGAACCTGCTCGACACCTCGCAGGGGGCGCCGATCCTGCTGCTGGCGACGGCGCGCCACGAGCTGCTCGAGGAGCGCCCGGCCTGGGGTGAGCGCTCCGGCGCGCTGCGACTGGTGCTGCGCCCGCTGAGCGAGGACGCGGCCGGGCGCGTCGCGCACAACCTGCTCGGCAGCGCCGGGCTGCCCGAGGCGCTCGTCGCGCGCATCGTCGCCGCGGCCGAGGGCAACCCGCTGTACCTCGAGCAGATCCTGTCGATGATCGCCGAGGGCGGGGTCGACCTGCAGATCCCGCCGACGATCAAGGCGCTGCTCGAGGCGCGGCTCGGCCGGCTCGGGCGCGAGGAGCGCTCGACGATCGATCCGGCCGCCGTGATCGGGCTCGAGTTCGCCGCCCCGGCGGTCGGCTCGCTGGCGCCGCAGGCCGTGCGTGGCCGCGTCGGCGATCACCTCGAGGCGCTGGCGCGCAAGCGCTTCGTGCGCGGCGCGACCTCGGCCGACGGCGAGCCGATCTACCGCTTCCACCACCACCTGGTGCGCGACACCGTCTACGGCAGCCTGCTCAAGCGCGCCCGCGCGACGCTGCACGTCGACTTCGTGCGCTGGGCCGACGCGATCAACGCCGAGCGCGGCCGTGCCCTCGAGTTCCAGGAGATCCTCGGCTACCACCTCGAGCAGGCCCACCACTACCTGCGCGAGCTCGGGCCGCTCGACGAGGCGGGCCGGGCGATCGGCCGCGACGCCGCGCAGCGGCTCGGTGCCGCGGCGCGGCGCTCGTTCGCGCGCGGCGACCAGCATGCCGCGCTCAGCCTGTTCCGCCGGGCGGTCGCGCTGGCGGCGCAGGACGCCGACCTGCGCCTGCCGATGCTGCCCGCGCTCGGCTCGGTGCTGCTCGACGTCGGCCAGATCGACGAGGCCCGGGCGCTGCTGGCCGACGCGGCGGCGCAGGCCGACGCGGCCGGCCTGCCGCAGGTCGCGGCGGCGGCGCGCATGGAACGCATGATGGTGTGGCTGCATGGCGGCGAGGCGGGCAATTGGAGCGAGGCGACGCTGCAGCTCACCGACGAGCTGATCCCGACGCTCGAGCGGCTCGACGCGCATGCCGAGCTCGCGCAGGCCTGGCGGCTGGCCTCGATGGCGCTGCACGTCTGCGGCAAGGTCGGCGCCGCGACCGAGGCCGGCACGCAGCTGCTGAAATACGGCGAGCTCTGCGGCGACGCGCGCATGGTCGCGCGCGGCGCGCTGGCGCTCGCCTTCGGGCTGCTGTACGGCGACACGCCGGTGCCGCAGGCCCTGGGGCAGTGCGAGCGGCTGCTGGAGCACGGCCTGGCGGACCGTCAGGTGGCCGCGCTGGTGCGCTGCAAGCTCGCCCAGCTGCTCGCGATGCTCGGCGAGTTCGAGCGGGCACGCGCCGAGTACCGCACGGCGCGCGCGATGCTGGACGACCTGGGCGAGGGCATGCACGCGGCCTCCACGTCGATGGACCTGGCGGTCATCGAGCTGCTCGCCGGCGAGCCGGCCGTGGCCGAGCAGGCGCTGCGGCGCGACTACCAGACCCTGGAGGCGATGGGCGAGAGCTTCTACCTGTCGACGATGGCCTCGCTGCTCGCCCGCGCGGTGCGCGAGCAGGGGCGCGACGAGGAGGCGCTCGCGCTGACGCGCACGGCCGAGTCGATCGCGGCCGAGGACGACGTCGATGCCCAGGTGCTCTGGCGCTGCGTGCGCGCGCCGATCCTGGCGCGCCGGGGCGCGGCGGACGAGGCCGAGGCGCTCGCGCGGGCGGGGCTCGACCTGGCGCTCGGCACGGATGTGCTGCCGCTGCGGGCCGAGGCCCACGCCGAGCTGGCGTCGGTGCTGGCGCTCAGCGGACGACCCGGCGCGGCGCAGGCACTGGAGCAGGCGCGGCGGATCTACAGCGCCAAGGGCGACCGGGTGTCGTTCGCCCGGCTGGACGCGACACGCGCGCCGGGCTGAGCGGCACGCGGGCGCCGGCTCACTTCAGCGACACGCGGCCGTTCTCGGTCTCGTAGATCTCCAGCAGCACGTCGCCGGCCGCATCGTTGCCGCCGCTGAGCTTCACGCGGCTGTTGATGCAGTGCTTGAGCTCGTGCGGGTAGGCCGCGCCGGCGTAGGGCAGGGAGTCGTTGTCGCCGAACGAGGCGTCGCTGCAGTTCTTCAGCGGCAGGCTCGCGCCCGCGGCGCTGAACACGCCGTCGACCAGCTCGCCCGGCTCGTACCAGACCTCGATCAGGTTGATGTCGAAATTGCCCTTCAGCGCCTTCGCGTCGAGCCGCAGGTAGAGCTTGAGCAGCGCCGCGGCGCGCTCCTCGCGGCTGCCGCTGGCCGCGGCCGGGAACGAGCCGCCGGCGCGCACCGCCGCGCTGCGGCATTCGTTCTGGTAGGCCGCGCTGCAGCTCGGCACCGTCAGGTTGGTGTCCTCGAGGATCTCCACGCCGAGTGAGGGGGCGACCCAGGCCGGCACGACGACGGCGGTCGAGAACTTGTCGGCGGTCGTGGTCACGCCGTTGCTGCCGGTCGCGAGCCGCCCGCCCGCGCTGGTGAAGTAGGTGCCGGCGCGCTCCTTGTCGAGCACGGCGAGCAGGCTCGTCACGACCGGCTGGGCCTTCGAGTCGTTGGGCGTCGACGAGGCCGGGTTGTCGTTGCTGCCTTCCTTGTAGGTCAGCAGGTTGTCGAAGCGCAGCGCGCTGCCGGCGGTCGGCGTGCGGTAGACGAGCGTGAAGCTGCGCGACTCGCCGGGGCGCAGCGCGCCGAAGTCGCAGCGCACGACCGTGCTCGACAGCGCGGCACAGGCCGCCGGCAAGGGCCCGGCGACGGTGTCGAGCGGGGCCGGCACGCTCGCGTCCTCGACCACGGTGGCGCCGGTGAAGATGAAGTTGTTGACGACCTGGCCGCTGGTGTTGGCGAAGGAGACCTGGTAGCCGACCCGGTAGGGGCTGGTCGCGCTGCTCCGGGTGGCGGCCGGCGTGTAGACGACGCCGTACGCGACCCCCGGGCCGTCGCTGGCGGCCCAGGCCGACAGGCCCGGCACCGCCAGCAGCGCCGCGACGCCGAGGGCGCGCCAGCGTCGCACACCGACGCGCGCGGCGGAACGATCTGCAGATGCATTCATGGACCTTCTCCAGCTGTGATCGGGATCGCGGGTCGGGCGGTGCCGTGCAGCGGGGCTGCGGCAGGGGCGCCGCGTGTGCAACAGCAAGTTACATGCGCGGCGGCGCGCCTCGGCGCGGCCGCCGGCGCCGGACGGGCGCGTGCGGCGCCGGTCCTGGCCGGGCTCGGGCCGCCCGTTTCGCAGGGCTTTGCCGGGCGTCCGGGGGGTGGCAGGCGCGCGGCCGCGGTGTGCCGGCCGCCGGCGCCGTTGCCGCATGGCGCCGGCGTACGCCCCTAGGCTTAGGGGGCTGCGGCGGCCGGCCGAGGGCGCCTGATGGTGCGGCCGCGGTCGTGCGGGGGGCGTGCGGCGGCCCAGATTCAGGCGGCGCGCACCAACTCCGGCACCGCGTCGGCATAGACCGCCCCGAATCGGTTCGCGAGGAAGGTCTCGAGCGCCACGTCCTCCTGCCGCACGAAGCCGCGCTGCGGCAGCCGGCCCTCGCGCAGCAGGTCCAGCATCGCGCACAGCGCCGAGGCGGTGGTGAGCTGGATCGCGCTGTGCATCGTGCCGTGGAGCGTGCGGCTGTAGATCTTGCGCACCACGCTGTCCTGCAGGTAGCGGCGCTGGCCCTGCGCATCGCTGCGCCAGCCGGCGACGACGACGAACACGATCACCACGTCCTGCAGCGTGCCCGGCAGCGCGTTCTCGAGGATGTCCTGGAGCAGCACGCGCCGCTCCTTGAGCTTCAGGTCGTGCAGCAGCGTCTTCATCACCGTGGCGTGGCCGGGATAGCGGATCGTGCGGTAGTTCAGCGTGCGCACCCGGCCCGCGAGCGTCTCGCACAGCGTGCCCAGGCCGCCGGAGGTGTTGAAGGCCTCGTAGCGCACGCCGTCGAGGCTGAACTCCTCGCACTCCTCGAGCGCCGGCACCGTGACGCACCGGCCGTCGACGATGGCCTCGCAGGGCTCGCAGTACTCGTTGATGACGCCGTCGGTCGACCAGGTGAGGTTGTAGTTCAGCGCGTTCGACGGATAGCGCGGCAGGGCGCCGACCCGCAGGCGCACGTCGTGCAGCTGGTCGAAG
>DATMJX010000331.1:0-4152 GCA_035553715.1 Methylibium sp. | reverse complement strand
ACCGAACGGCCCGAGTAGTCGACGCGCTTGCCCAGCAGGTTCTGGCGGAAGCGGCCGCTCTTGCCCTTGATCATGTCGGCCAGCGACTTCAGCGCGCGCTTGTTCGCGCCGGTCATCGCCTTGCCGCGGCGGCCGTTGTCGAGCAGCGAGTCCACCGCCTCCTGCAGCATGCGCTTCTCGTTGCGCACGATGATCTCGGGCGCCTTCAGCTCCAGCAGCCGCGCGAGGCGGTTGTTGCGGTTGATGACGCGGCGGTAGAGGTCGTTGAGGTCCGAGGTCGCGAAGCGGCCCCCGTCCAGCGGCACCAGCGGACGCAGGTCCGGCGGCAGCACCGGCAGGACGTTCATCACCATCCACTGCGGCTTGATGCCCGACTTCTTGAAGGCCTCCATGACCTTCAGGCGGCGCGAGTTCTTCTTGACCTTGAGCTCGGAGCCGGTCATGTCGCCGCGCAGCTTCTCGATCTCGACGTCGAGGTCCATCTCGGCGAGCAGCTTCTGGATGCCCTCGGCCCCCATCAGCGCGACGAACTCGTCACCGAACTCGCGGCGCTTCGCGTCGTAGTCGTCCTCGGTCATGATGCTGAACTTCTTCAGCGGCGTCATGCCCGGGTCGACGACCACGTAGGCCTCGAAGTACAGCACGCGCTCGATGTCGCGCAGCGTCATGTCGAGCACCAGGCCCAGGCGCGAGGGCAGCGACTTCAGGAACCAGATGTGCGCGCAGGGCGCGGCCAGGTCGATGTGACCCATGCGGTCGCGGCGCACCTTGGTCTGCGTGACCTCGACGCCGCACTTCTCGCAGATCACGCCGCGGTGCTTCAGGCGCTTGTACTTGCCGCACAGGCACTCGTAGTCCTTGATCGGGCCGAAGATCTTGGCGCAGAACAGGCCATCGCGCTCCGGCTTGAAGGTCCGGTAGTTGATGGTCTCGGGCTTCTTCACCTCGCCGAACGACCACGAGCGGATCTTCTCCGGGCTCGCGAGGCCGATCTTGATGGCATCGAAATGCTCATCCGGGGTGAACTGCTTGAAAAGGTCGAGTAGTCCCTTCATGCCTTTTCTCCTTTAGTTGCGCTCGAGCTCGATGTCGATGCCGAGCGAACGAATTTCCTTCACCAGCACGTTGAACGACTCCGGCATGCCGGCCTCGATCGCGTGCTCGCCCTTGACGATGGACTCGTAGACCTTGGTGCGGCCGTTCACGTCGTCCGACTTGACCGTCAGCATCTCCTGCAGCACGTAGCTCGCGCCGTAGGCCTCCAGAGCCCAGACTTCCATCTCGCCGAAGCGCTGGCCGCCGAACTGCGCCTTGCCGCCCAGCGGCTGCTGGGTAACGAGCGAGTACGGGCCGGTCGAGCGGGCGTGCATCTTGTCGTCCACCAGGTGGTGCAGCTTCAGCACGTGCATGTAGCCGACCGTGACCGTGCGCTCGAAGGCGTCGCCGGTGCGGCCGTCGTACAGCGTGGCCTGGGTGCGGGTCGCGTTCAGCCCCTTGGCCGCGGCGATCTCGTCCGGGTAGGCGAGGTGGAGCATCGCGCGGATTTCCTCCTCGGCCGCGCCATCGAACACCGGCGTCGCAAAGGGCACGCCCTGCGCGAGGTTGGTGGCCATCTCGACGACCTCGGCATCGCCAAGGTCCGCGAGGTTCTCGGTCTTGCCGCCCGACTGGTTGTAGAGCTGGTCGAGGAAGGCGCGCACCTCGCTGATCTTGGCCTCGCGCTGCAGCAGGTCGCCGATGCGCTGGCCGATGCCCTTGGCGGCCCAGCCGAGGTGCACTTCGAGCACCTGGCCGACGTTCATCCGCGAAGGCACGCCCAGCGGGTTCAGCACGATGTCGCAGGGGGTGCCATCGGCCATGTAGGGCATGTCCTCGACCGGAACGATCTTGGACACCACGCCCTTGTTGCCGTGGCGGCCGGCCATCTTGTCACCGGGCTGCAGGCGGCGCTTGACGGCCAGGTAGACCTTGACCATCTTCAGCACGCCCGCGGGCAGCTCGTCGCCCTGCGTCAGCTTCTTGCGCTTTTCCTCGAAGGCGAGGTCGAAGCTGTGGCGGGTCTGCTCGAGCGAGTTCTTGATCGACTCGAGCTGGTCGGCCACCGCATCGTCGGCCGGGCGGATGTCGAACCAGTGGTACTTGTCGACGCCAGCCAGGTAGTCCTTATCGATCGCCGTGCCCTTGGTGATGCGGTTCGGGCCGCCGTTGGCGAGCTTGCCGACCAGCAGCTTCTCGATCCGGTCGAAGGCATCGGCCTCGACGATGCGCAGCTGGTCGTTGAGGTCCAGGCGGAAGCGCTTGAGCTCGTCGTCGATGATCTGCTGGGCGCGCTTGTCGCGCTGGATGCCTTCGCGGGTGAAGACCTGCACGTCGATGACGGTGCCGTTGGTGCCCTGGTCGACGCGCAGCGAGGTGTCCTTCACGTCGGACGCCTTCTCACCGAAGATCGCGCGCAAGAGCTTTTCTTCCGGCGTCAGCGTGGTCTCGCCCTTGGGCGTGACCTTGCCGACCAGCACGTCGCCCGGGTTGACCTCGGCGCCGATGTAGACGATGCCCGATTCGTCCAGGCGGGCCAGCTGCTGCTCGCTCAGGTTCGGGATGTCGCGGGTGATTTCCTCGCTGCCCAGCTTGGTGTCGCGGGCCATCACCACCAGCTCCTCGATGTGGATCGAGGTGTAGCGGTCGTCGGCGACGACGCGCTCGCTGATGAGGATCGAGTCCTCGAAGTTGTAGCCGTTCCAGGGCATGAACGCGACCAGCATGTTCTGGCCGAGCGCGAGCTCGCCCAGGTCGGTCGAGGCGCCGTCGGCCACCACGTCGCCGGCGGCGACATGGTCACCGCGCCGCACGATCGCGCGCTGGTGGATGTTCGTGTTCTGGTTCGAGCGCTGGTACTTGATCAGGTTGTAGATGTCGACGCCGACCTCGCCCGCCACCGTCTCGGCATCGTTGACGCGGATCACGACGCGGTTGGTGTCGACATAGTCGACGATGCCGCCGCGCTTGGCGGTGACGACGGTGCCCGAGTCGACCGCCGAGACGCGCTCGACGCCGGTGCCGACGAAGGCCTTCTCGGGACGCAGCGTCGGCACGGCCTGGCGCTGCATGTTCGCGCCCATCAGCGCGCGGTTCGCGTCGTCGTGCTCGAGGAAAGGCACCAGCGAGGCGGCGACCGAGACGATCTGCGTCGGCGCGACGTCCATGTACTGGATGCGCTCCGGCGAGGTCAGCACCGACTCGCCCTTCTCGCGCGCCGACACCAGCTCGTCGATCAGCTTGCCGCTGGCATCGAGACCGGCGTTGGCCTGCGCGATCACGTACTTGCCTTCCTCGATGGCCGACAGGTAGTCGATCTGGTCGGTCACCGTGCCGTCGACGACGCGACGGTAGGGCGTCTCGAGGAAGCCGTACTCGTTCAGTCGCGCGTACAGCGCCAGCGAGTTGATCAGGCCGATGTTCGGGCCTTCCGGCGTCTCGATCGGGCAGACGCGGCCGTAGTGGGTCGGGTGCACGTCACGCACCTCGAAGCCGGCGCGCTCGCGGGTCAGGCCGCCCGGGCCCAGGGCCGAGACGCGGCGCTTGTGCGTGATCTCGGACAGCGGGTTGGTCTGGTCCATGAACTGCGACAGCTGGCTCGCCCCGAAGAACTCCTTGAGCGCCGCGGAGATCGGCTTGGAGTTGATCAGGTCGTGCGGCATCAGCGCCTCGGTCTCGGCCTGGCCAAGACGCTCCTTGACGGCCTTCTCGATGCGCGCCAGGCCCGAGCGGTACTGGTTCTCGGCCAGCTCGCCGACGCAGCGCACGCGGCGGTTGCCGAGGTGGTCGATGTCGTCGACCTCGCCGCGGCCATTGCGCAGCTCGACGAGGATCTTGACGACGTCGAGGATGTCGTCGTTGCTCAGGACCATGCGGCCTTCGGCCGTGTCACGCCCGACGCGGGCGTTGAACTTCATGCGCCCGACGCGCGACAGGTCGTAGGTGTCCTCGCTGTAGAACAGGCGGTTGAACAGCGCCTGCACCGCGTCCTCGGTCGGCGGCTCGCCGGGGCGCATCATGCGATAGATCGCCACGCGCGCGGCCATCTGGTCGGCGGTGTCGTCCATGCGCAGCGTCTGCGAGATGTACGCGCCCTGATCGAGGTCGTTCGTATAC
>DATMJX010000330.1:0-2529 GCA_035553715.1 Methylibium sp. | reverse complement strand
GGCCTGCGCGGTGCGCAGCGCTCGGCCCGGGCCATTGCCGAGGGCGACCTGACAGTCACCGTCCCGCAAGCCGGGCGCGACGAGGTCGGCCAGCTGCTCGACGCGCTGCGCGGCATGCAGACCAATCTGTCGCAGATCGTCGCCGGCGTGCGCGGCAACGCCGAGAGCGTGGCCACCGCGAGCTCGCAGATCGCCCAGGGCAACAACGACCTGTCGGGGCGCACCGAACAGCAGGCCAGCGCGCTGCAGCAGACCGCCGCGTCGATGGAAGAGCTCGGCAGCACGGTGACGCACAACGCCGACAACGCCCGCCAGGCCGATCAGCTGGCCCGCAACGCCTCCGACGTGGCGGTCCAGGGCGGCGAGGTCGTCGGGCGCGTCGTCGACACGATGAAGGGCATCAACGACGCGTCGCGCAAGATCGCCGACATCATCGGCGTGATCGACGGCATTGCCTTCCAGACCAACATCCTGGCGCTGAACGCGGCGGTCGAGGCGGCGCGCGCGGGCGAGCAGGGCCGCGGCTTCGCGGTGGTGGCCGCCGAGGTGCGCAGCCTCGCGCAGCGCAGCGCCAACGCCGCCAAGGAGATCAAGGGCCTGATCGGCACCAGCGTCGAGCGCGTCACCCAGGGCACCGAGCTGGTCGACCAGGCCGGCGCGACGATGAACGAGGTCGTCGCCGCGATCCGCCGCGTGACCGACATCGTCGGCGAGATCAGCAGCGCGAGCCGCGAGCAGTCGGCCGGCGTCCAGCAGATCGGCGCGGCCGTCACGCAGATGGACCAGAGCACGCAGCAGAACGCTGCGCTGGTCGAGGAGAGCGCCGCCGCCGCCGAGAGCCTGAAGACCCAGGCGCAGGCCCTGGTGCAGGCGGTGGCGGTGTTCCGCCTCGCGCGCGCCTGAGCCGGGCCCCGGCAGGGGCCCACCTAAAATCCGCCGCATGCACCTCCACATCCTGGGCATCTGCGGTACTTTCATGGGCGGTCTGGCGGTGCTGGCCCGCGAGGCCGGTCACCGCGTGACCGGCTGCGACGCCGGCGTCTACCCGCCGATGAGCGATCAGCTGCGCGCCCAGGGCATCGAGCTGATCGAGGGCTGGGGCGTCGAGCAGCTCGCGCTCAAGCCCGACCTGTTCGTCGTCGGCAACGTGGTCTCGCGCGGCAACCCGCTGATCGAGGCGCTCCTCGACGCCGGAGCGCCCTACACCAGCGGCCCGCAATGGCTGGCCGAGCATGTGCTGCAGGGCCGCCATGTGCTGGCGGTCGCCGGCACGCACGGCAAGACGACGACGACATCGATGCTGGCCTGGATCCTGGAAGCCACCGGCAAGGCGCCGGGCTTCCTGGTCGGCGGCGTGCCGCAGAACTTCGGCGTCTCGGCGCGGCTGGGCGCCGGCCCGGCCTTCGTGATCGAGGCCGACGAGTACGACACCGCCTTCTTCGACAAGCGCAGCAAATTCGTCCATTACCGGCCGCGCACCGCGGTGCTCAACAACCTCGAGCACGACCACGCCGACATCTTCCCGGACCTGGCCGCGATCGAGACCCAGTTCCACCACCTGCTGCGCACCGTGCCGGCGAGCGGGCGTGTCGTCGTCAACGCGCGCGAGGAGGCGCTGACGCGCGTGCTGGGCCGTGGCTGCTGGAGCGAGATCACGCGCTTCGGCGTGCGCGGCGACACGCCGGGCTTCCGCGCGCGCGGCGAGCCGCATGCCTTCGATGTGCTGAAGTCGGGCGTCAAGGTCGGGCGCGTCGAATGGGCGCTGCTCGGCGAGCACAACCAGCTCAATGCGCTGGCCGCGATCGCCGCGGCCGAGCATGCCGGCGTCGCGCCGGCCGAGGCGACCGCGGCGCTCGCCTCGTTCGCCAACGTCAAGCGCCGCCTCGAGCTGCGCGGCGAGGCCGCGGGCGTGAGGGTCTACGACGACTTCGCCCACCACCCGACCGCGATCCGCACGACCATCGACGGGCTGCGCCGCAAGGTCGGCCCGCTCGGCGAGGGGCCGCGCATCCTGGCGATCTTCGAGCCGCGCTCGAACACGATGAAGCTTGGCAGCATGAAGGCCCAGCTGCCCTGGGCGCTGGAGGAGGCCGACCTGGCCTTCTGCCACAGCGGCGGCCTGGGCTGGGATGCCGCCGAGGCGCTGGCGCCGATGGGCCCGCGGGCGGTCGTGTCCGACAGCATCGATGGCCTGGTCGAGCGCGTCGTCCGGGCCACGAAGCCGGGCGACCACCTGCTGTGCATGAGCAATGGCGGCTTCGGCGGCATCCACGCCAAGCTGCTGGACGCGCTGGCCCACCGCAGATGAGCAGCGGGCCGAGCGCCGTGCCGCCGCCCTCCTCCGGCCCGCGCCCCGAGGGTCGCGCAGCGGCGTCGGGGGGGCCCCGGGCCCCGGACGGCGTGCCCGCGGGACGGGCGAGCGCCATCACGCACCTGCTGTACCTGCACGGCTTCCGGTCCTCGCCGGCGTCCGCGAAGGCGCGCCGCATGGCGGCCGAGGTCGAGCGGCTGCGCGCCGCGGGGCATGCG
>DATMJX010000329.1:0-19506 GCA_035553715.1 Methylibium sp. | reverse complement strand
GCTACCTGATGCACCACCCTGGCGTGATCGACGAGCTGGCCGACGCGACGCTGGACTGCACGATCCGCTGGGCCTGGCAGCACCTGAAGCAGCGCCATCGCGAGCAGCCGCGCCTGGCGGTGGTCGCCTACGGCAAGCTCGGCGGCAAGGAGCTGGGCTATGGCAGCGACCTCGACGTGGTCTTCCTCTTCGATGCCGAGGGCGATCCCGACGGCGATCGCGCCGCCGAGGTCTACGCCGCCTTCGTGCGCAAGCTGGTCACCTGGTTGACGCTGCGCACCGCCGCCGGCGAGCTGTTCGACATCGACATGGCGCTGCGGCCGAACGGCAACTCCGGCCTGCTGGTCACCAGCATCGACGCCTTCGAGCGCTACCAGGCCGGCCGCGGCAGCAACACCGCGTGGACCTGGGAGCACCAAGCGATCACGCGGGCGCGCTGGTGCGCCGGCGACGCCGGCCTGGCGTCGCGGGTCGAGGCAGTGCGTCGCGCGGTGCTGGCCGCGCCGCGCGACGCCGCGGCGCTGCGCGAGGAGGTGCGGACGATGCGCGAGCGCGTGCGCAGCGCCCACCCGGCGCCGCACGAGGACGGCGTCGAGCGCTTCGATGTCAAGCATGGCGACGGCGGGATGATGGATGTCGAGTTCGCGGTGCAGACCCTGGTGCTTGCGCACAGCGCACGGCACGAGGGCCTGCGCGACGACATCGGCAACATCGCGCTGCTCAAGCTCGCCGAGACCTTGGGGCTGCTGCCGGCCGGCGTCGGTCAGGCGGCGGCCGATGCCTACCGTGAGCTGAGGCGCGCCCAGCACCGTGCCCGCCTCGACGAGGCGCCGACGCACTTCGCCCCCGAGGTCTTCGCGGCCGAGCGTGCGGCGGTGCGTGCGCTCACGCGTGCGGTCTTCGGCTGAGCCGCCGCGCCGCGGTCGGCTGGCCTGGCTCGCGCTCGGCGTGCTGCTGCTCGCGCCGGCCTGGGTCGCCGAAGGGCAGGCGACCGCCCTGCCGGTGCTGGCCTGGCAGGCCGCGACGGCCTGGTCCGAGCCCTGGCGGCTCTGGAGCGCGGCCTGGGTCCATCTGAGTGCGCTGCACCTGGCGGCCAACACCGCTGGCGGGGTCGGCGTCGTGGCGCTCGGCTGGACGGCGCGCGTGCCACGCCGTGCGGCGCTGGCCTGGGCACTCGCCTGGCCGCTGACGCATGCGGCGCTGGCCGCAGTCCCGGCGCTGGCCGTCTACGGTGGGCTGTCGGGCGTGCTGCACGCCGGCGTCGCGGTGGTTGCCGTGGAACTGGCGCGGCGCACGGCGCGTGCCGAGCGCCGTGTCGGTCTGGCCATCGCCGCCGGCCTGGCGCTGAAGATCGCGCTCGAGGCGCCCTGGCGTGCCGCGGTGCTGCGGCCCGAGGGCTGGGACATCGCGGTCGCGCCGGCGGCGCATGCGGCCGGCGCGCTCGCCGGGGCGCTGTGCGCCTGGGGGCTCGCCGCGCGCCGCTGAGGACGGATCAGGCCGGCTGAGCCCCGGGCCCGGCCACGCCCTGGGCCGCTGCGGCCACCCGCGCCGCAAGCTCCTTGCGGTAGCGGTTCAGGTCCTGCACGGTCGCGAAGCTGCGCTCCATCAGCAGGCTCAGGTTGTGCAGGATGCGCTCGACGACCTTGTTCTCCCAGACGGTGTCGAACTGGATCTGCGTGTCCAGCCAGGCCTCGAGCCACTCGGGGTCGGGCAGGCGCGACTGCACGGTGTCGCGCGGGAAGAGCTTGGCGTTGACGTGCAGGTTGGTCGGGTGCAGCGCCTGCGCGGTGCGGCGTGCGCTCGCCATCAGCACGCCGACCTTGGCGAAGGCGGCCTTGGCCTCGTCGCCGAACTGCTGCATCGCGCGCTTCATGTAGCGCAGGTAGGCGCCGCCGTGGCGGGCCTCGTCGCGCGCCAGGGTCTCGTAGATCGACTTGATGACCGGCTCGGTGTGCCATTCGGCAGCACGGCGGTACCAGTGGTTCAGGCGGATCTCGCCGCAGAAGTGCAGCATCAGCGTCTCGAGCGCCGGCGCCGGATCGAACTCGAAGCGCACTTCGTGCAGTTCCTGCTCGGTCGGCACGAGGTCGGGGCGGAAGCGCCGCAGGTATTCCATCAGCACGAGGCTGTGCTTCTGCTCCTCGAAGAACCAGACGCTCATGAACGCGGAGAAGTCGCTGTCGTCGCGGTTGTCGCGCAGGAACATCTCGGTGGCCGGCAGCGCCGCCCACTCGGTGATCGCGTTCATCTTGATCGTCTGGGCCTGCTCTTCACTGAGCAGTGCGGCGTCGAACGTCGACCAGGGGATGTCGGTGTCCATGTTCCAGCGCACCGCTTCCAGCTGCTTGAAGAGTTCGGGATACAGCATGGCGAAGCCTCTCGTGTAGAGACTGCGATTGTAGGCGGCGAGCGTGACACGCCGGCGTCAACCGGGCGCCGGTCCGGCATCGCGAGCGGCCCGCGTTCCGGCGTGCTCCGCACGCCAGCGCTGCACCTCGGTCGCGATCTGGGGCAGCGCGACCAGCGCCCGCACGCCGGCCACCGGGCGACGGTGCAGCACCGGTGCGCTGCCGCCGACCCACAGCTCGACGTGCGCCGGCAGCTTCTCGCGCAGCTCGGTCAGCGCTGCGGTCACGGCCGCCGGTGTCAGCACCGCGGTGAAGGCGAGCGCGACGATGTCGGCGCGCTGCGCGGCAGCGGCGAGCACGATGTCCCAGATCGGCGTCTGCGGCCCCAGGCTCACGCACTTGCAGCCCTCCAGGAGCAACAGCGCTTCCGCCATCAGCAGGCCCATGCTGTGCGACTCGTTCGGGACGGTGGTGATCAGGACCCGCGGCGTTGCTTGGGCGTCGGTCGCCGGGATGCCGGCGATGGCTTGGCGCAGCACCACGGTGATGGACTCGGTGTACAGGTGTTCCTCGAAGATCTCGAGCTGGCCGCGCATCCAGGCGTCGCCCACCAGCGTATTGAGAGGGGAGAGGACTTCGGTGACGAACCATGCCAGCCCCAGCCGCACCGCCGCCTGCGACAGCTGCCGACGCAGCCCGTCGATGTCGTGCGCGCGCAGGAGCTCGACGTAGCTGTGCAGGTCCGGCATCGCACTGGTGTCGGGAGGGCGTTGAGCGCCGCTGCCCAGGCCGTCGCTGAGCTGCCGCAGCGCCTCGATCGGCAGGCCGACGATGCGCCCGGGACGGTGGCCGACGTCCATCAGGCGCTTGATGATGCGCAGCTTCTCGACCTGCTCGAGGGGGTAGGCGCGCTCGGCCAGCCCGCCGCGCTGCGGCATCGGGAAGCCGTAACGGCGTTCCCAGACCCGCAGCGTGTCCTTGGTCAGGCCGGTGTCGCGCTCGACCGCGGCGATCGAAAGCGTGGCGGATCGCTCGTGAGGGGGGCTGTGCATGACGTCCTGGACAAGTGTTTGAACAATTTGCGTATTGCACTTAATATAGCCGCACGTCGAGTATTTGACCAAGACAAATTGAAGGGTCTTCCCATGAAAGCTGACGGCATCTTGGCGATGGCGGCGCTGTGGCGGCGCGGCGCGGCGGCACTGGGCGCGGTCCTGGCGAGCGCCCTGCCGGTCGCGGCGGCGGCCAACTGTCCGGCGTTGCTCGATCGCACGCTGCCGCGCCTGCAGGACGAGAAGCCGCAGAACCTGTGCCAGTACGCCGGCAAGGTGGTCGTGGTGGTGAACACGGCCAGCTTCTGCGGCTTCACGCCGCAGTACAAGGGGCTCGAGGCCCTGCATGCGCGCTACCAGTCGCGCGGCCTGGTGGTTCTCGGCTTCCCGTCGAACGACTTCTCGCAGGAGCCCAGGGGCAACAAGGAGATCGCCGACTTCTGCGAGAACACCTACGGCGTGAAATTCCCGATGTTCGCGAAGACCCGCGTCAAGGGCGAGGGCGCCGACCCGCTGTACCGGGAGCTCGCGCGCCGCACCGGCACGGCGCCGGGCTGGAATTTCCACAAGTACGTGATCGGGCGCGATGGCGAGGCGGTGCGCAGCTACTCGACCCAGGTCGCGCCGGACAACACCAGTTTCGTCATGGACATTGAAAGACTGCTTGATCCCAAAAAGAACTGACAAGTAATATTGAGACCAATCGGTCTATCTCCGAGAGATTGTCCAATCTCTCCCATGGACAAAGTCCCAACCCGTTTCGACCCAGGCATCAGCGATGCGACGCTCGACCGCTTTCAACAGGTTGCACCTCCGGGGGGAACCGCTGCGTATCGTTGGCGCTCTCTCTTCATGCCGCGAGCCAGTCGCCGCAGCGGGCGGCGGGGGCTCGGATGACGTTCGGTTTCGGCCGCGAAGCCTGCCCGGTGACCGGGCTGCAATCCCCGAGCGACTTTCCTCCTCCCTCCCTCCTCCCTCATTCGCTCGGGGGCGCTTCGCCGGCTTTCTTCTATGCCGCCGTGCCCCGGCCCGGGTGCTCCGCTGATGCGACCCGGGCGGCGCATCGCGGTCATCGGCTCCGGCATCGCGGGGCTGACGGCGGCCTGGACGCTGGCCGATCCGGCCCGGGCCTCGGCAGACCGCGTGACGCTGTTCGAGGCCGGCCGCTATTTCGGCGGGCACAGCCACACCATCGACATCACGCTGCCCGGCGCGCACGGGCGGCCGCTCACTCACGGCGTCGACACCGGCTTCCTGGTCTTCAACGAGCGCACCTACCCGCGGCTGATCCGGCTGTTCGCCGAGCTGGGCGTCGCGACGGCGCCGTCGGAAATGTCGTTCTCGGTGCAGGCCCCGCGCACCGACGGCACCGTGCTCGAATGGAGCGGCAGCGACCTGAACACGGTGTTCGCGCAGCGCGGCAACCTGCTCAGGCCGCGCTTCTGGCGCATGCTGGCCGAGATCCTGCGCTTCAACCGCCTGTGCACCGCGCTGGCCGAGCGGGGCGAGGACGCGCGGCTCGCCCAGCCGATCGGTGACTTCCTTGCCGAGCACCGCTTCGGCGACGCCTTCCGCGACGGCTACTTCCTGCCGATGCTCGGCTGCATCTGGTCCTGCCCGACCGAGCAGATGCTGCGTTTCCCGGTGGCGACGATGATCCGCTTCTGCCACAACCACGGGCTGCTGCAGATCAGTGACCGGCCGGTCTGGCGCACGGTGCGCGGTGGGTCGAAGCATTACGTGCAGCGGATGCTCGCCCGTCTGCCGGACGCGCGCCTGGAGGCGCCGGTGACGCGCGTGCTGGCACGCCCCGGCGGCGGCTCGACGGTGCACAGCGCTGCCGGTGCCGAGCCGTTCGACGAGGTGGTCTTCGCCTGTCACAGCGACCAGGCGCTCGCGTTGCTGGCCGATGCGACGCCCGCCGAGCGGCGTGTGCTGCGCGCGATCCGCTACCAGCCCAACCGCGCGGTGCTGCACACCGACACCCGCCTGCTGCCGCGCCGCCGCCTGGCCTGGGCGGCGTGGAACTACGAACGTGCCGCCAGCGCGTCGCGCGAGCGGGCATCGGTCTGCCTGCACTACCTGCTGAACCGGCTGCAGCCGCTGCCGTTCGCCCAGCCGGTGATCGTGTCGCTGAACCCGGTGCGCGAGCCCGCCGCCGGGACCGTGATCGGCGACTACGACTACGCCCACCCGGTGTTCGACGCGGCCGCGATCGCCGCGCAGGGACGGCTCGACGAGATCCAGGGGCGCTACGGTCGCTGGTACTGCGGTGCCTGGACCGGCTATGGCTTCCACGAGGACGGCCTGAAGTCCGGGCTCGCGGTCGCCGAGGCACTGATCGCGCGTGCCGGCGAGGTCGAGCGCCGCGCGGCCTGAGGTTGCGATGCAGGCCGACGTCGCCGCCGCGCAGATCGGCTTCGGCACCGTGCGCCATGCCCGCCTGCGTCCGGTCGTGCACCGCTTCGCCTACCCGAGCTACTTCCTGCTGCTGCCGCTGCGGCGGCTCGCGCAAGCGCCGTGCGCGGCACTCGCGCGCAACCGCCGCGCGGCGCTCGCCTTCCACGATGCCGACCATGGCGACGGGCGCGCCGACGCGCTGGCCTGGTTCGACGAGCTGCTGGCCGGCGAAGGCATCGCCGACGCGCGCGGCGAGGTCTGGCTGCAGACCTACCCGCGCGTGCTGGGCTACGTGTTCAAGCCGGTGAGCTTCTGGTACGCGCAGCGGCGCGACGGCTCGCTGGCGGCCATCGTCGCCGAGGTCAACAACACCTTCGGCGAGCGGCACTGCTACGTCCTCAGCGGCGCGCGCCTCGAGTGGGGCCGTGAGCTGACGGCGGACAAGGTGCTCCATGTCTCGCCGTTCTGCCGCGTCGAGGGGCACTACCGCTTTCGCTTCCTGCGCAAGGCCGATCGGCTGGTCGCGCTGGTCGACCACGATGACGCCGGTGGCCCGCTGCTGCAGACCAGCCTCAGCGGCGTGCTGGAGCCGCTCACCGCGCACAGCGTGCGCCGCGCGCTCTGGCGCATGCCGCTGATGACGCTGGGGGTGATCGTGCGCATCCACTGGCAGGCGCTGCGGCTGTGGCTCAAGCGGGTGCCCTTCTTCGGCCCGTCCGCCGGACGGGCCTCTTGCGACGAACGATGAACACCACCACCCGCCAAGCCCCTGGCTTCATGCGCGCCGCTGCCCTGCCCGTCTCGGCGCCGATGGCCGCGCGCGCCGTCTTTCGCGTGCTCGAGCGGCTGCGCCACGGAGGCCTCGACGTGCGGCTGCCCGACGGCAGCGGCGCCAGCTTCGGTGGCCCGCACGCCGCAGCCGACCCGCGCGCGGTGATCCGGCTGCGCAACTGGAACGTCTGCGCCGCGGCGCTGAAGAGCGGCGACATCGGCTTCGCCGAGAGCTATGTCGCCGGCGACTGGACGACGCCGGACCTGGCGGCACTGCTGAAGCTGCTCGTCGCCAACCGCGATGCGATCGAGTCCATGGTCTACGGCCGCTGGTGGGGCGCCTTGCTGTACCGCCTGCGTCACCGGCTGAACCGCAACTCGCGCGCCGGCAGCCGCAAGAACATCCACGCCCACTACGACATCGGCAATGCCTTCTACCGGCTCTGGCTCGACGAGACGATGAGCTACTCGAGCGCCTGGTTCGAAGGCGACATGGCGCGCGACACGGCCGACGCTCAGCTCGCCAAGGTGCGCCGCGCGCTGCGCGAGGCCGGCGTGCGGCCGGGCGCGCGCGTGCTGGAGATCGGCTGCGGCTGGGGCGGACTGGCCGAGGTGGCGGCGCGCGAGTTCGGCGCCCATGTCACCGGCGTCACGCTGTCGTCCGAGCAGCTCGACTGGGCGCAGGCGCGGCTCGCGCGCGCCGGGCTGGCCGAGCACGCCGAGCTGCGCCTGCAGGACTACCGCGACATCCCCGAGGAGCGCTTCGACGCGATCGTCTCGATCGAGATGTTCGAGGCCGTCGGCCGCGAGTACTGGGACGGCTGGTTCCGCACCGTCGCCGGCAAGCTGGCGAGCGGGGGCCGTGCCTGCATCCAGAGCATCACGATCCGCGACGACCTGTTCGAGCGCTACGTGCGGGGCACCGACTTCATCCAGCAGTACATCTTCCCCGGCGGCCTGCTGCCCAGCGTCGGCGTGTTCGAGGCCGAGGCCGCGAGGCACGGGCTCGTCGTCGAGCGGACCTTGCGCTTCGGCGCCGATTACGCCGAGACGCTGAAGCGCTGGCGCGAGCGCTTCCTGGGCGAAGAGGCGCGCGTGCGCAAGCTCGGCTTCGACACCCGCTTCATGCGGCTCTGGGAGTTCTACCTCGCCTACTGCGAGGCGGCGTTCGCCACCGGCAACACCGACGTCGTGCAGTTCACGCTGCGCAAGGCCTGAGCCGCTCGCCATGGAGCGCCGCACCTGCCTGCAGTGCCTCGCGGCCGGCGCCGCGGCCTGCGTGGCCCCGCTGCGCGCGCGGGGCAGCGTGGCGCCGCCGCCCGAGGCGCGCGCGGCGCTGCCCGGTGCGCGGCTGCAAGGCAGCAGCCGGATGCGCTTCTTCGGCCTGCACATCTACGATGCGCGGCTGTGGGTCGGCGAGGATTACCCGCGCGAGCGCCCGGCCAACGAGGACTGGTCGCGCCACGCCGTCGAGTGCGCGCGCGTACTGCAGCTCGAGCAGGACGGCGTGGAGATTGCCGAGCGCTCGATCGAGGAGATGGAGCGCGCCGGCCCGCTGGCGCCGCAGCAGTCGCAGCGCTGGCTCGTGTTCATGTCGCGGGCCTTTCCCAACGTCACCGACGGCACGCGCCTGTCGGCGCTGCACCGGCCCGGCGAGGCGGTGCGCTTCTTCGTCGACGGCAGCCCGGGGCGCGAGATCCACGACGGCGCCTTCGCCGAGCGCTTCTTCGGCATCTGGCTCGGCGTGCACACCTCCCAGCCGGCGCATCGCCGGCAGCTGCTCGGGAGCGCACCGTGACCGCGACGGTGTCCGGACCTGGCCTCGGGGACGCGGTCAGCGGTCTGCGCTACGGCGCGCTCGGGCTGCCGCTGGCCTTCGTCGCGCTGCCGCTGTACGTGCTGCTGCCGGCGCACTACGCCGACGCCTTCGGCGTGCCGCTCGCGGCGCTCGGCGCGGTGCTGCTCGGCGCGCGCCTGCTCGATGCCGTCGCCGACCCGCTGATCGGCCGCTGGGTCGACCGGCGCTTCGCGCGCGGCGCGCGCAGCGCCTGGGGCGCCGCGCTGGCCTTCGCGCTGCTGCTGGCCCTGGGCTTTCGCGCGCTGTTCTTCCCGCCCGTCGAGGGCGCCGGCGCGCTGCTGGCCTGGTGCGCCGGCGTGCTGGCGCTGACCTATGTGGCGTTCAGCGTCGTGTCGGTCGTGCACCAGTCCTGGGGCGCGCGGCTCGGCGGCGACGCGTCGCAGCGCGCGGGCGTCGTCGCCTGGCGCGAGGGTGCGGCCCTCGTCGGCGTGCTGGTCGCGAGCGTGCTGCCCTCGGTAGCCGGGCTGCACGCGACCAGCCTCGTGTTCGCGCTGCTGCTGCTTGGCGGCATCGCGATGCTCGGCCAGGCGCCGGCGCCAGCGCCCGCCGCGTGCGCGGCGTTGGCGGCGCTGTGGCTGCCCTTCGAGGTCGGCGCGTTCCGACGCCTGCTGGCGGTCTTTGTCGTCAACGGCATCGCCAGCGCGGTGCCGGCAACACTGGTGCTGTTCTTCATCCGCGATCGCCTGCAGGCTCCCGCCTGGGAGCCGGCCTTCCTGGCGGCCTATTTCGCGGCCGGCGCGCTGTCGATCCCGCTGTGGGTGAGGGCGGTGCGGCGGCTCGGGCTGGCGCGCGCCTGGCTCGTCGGCATGCTGCTGAACATCGCTGCCTTCGTCGGGGCGGCGGCGCTCGGCGCCGGGGATGCGCTGGCCTATCTCGCGGTGTGCGCGGCCAGCGGCATCGGGCTCGGCGCCGACCTGACGCTGCCCGGCGCGCTGCTCGCCGGCGTGATCCAGCGCGCCGGCCATGCCGGTCGCGCCGAGGGCGCCTACTTCGGCTGGTGGAACTTCGCGACCAAGCTCAATCTCGCGCTGGCCGCCGGCGTCGCGCTGCCGCTGCTCGGCGCCTTCGGCTACGAGAGCGGCGCGCGCGACGCGCAGGCCTTGCAGGCGCTGACGCTCGCCTATTGCGTGCTGCCCTGCGTGCTCAAGCTCGGTGCGGCCGCCTTGCTGTGGACGCTGTGGTTGCGCCAGCCTGGCGCGGGAGAAACCCGATGAAACGACGCGGGCTGATCGCGGCGCTGGCCGCCGCGCCGCTGGCTGCGGGCTGCGCCGGCCCGAGCGTGGCCGACTACGCGGCCGAGCGGCCGTTGCTCGACCTGGCCGACTACTTCAACGGCAGGGTGACCGCCCACGGCCTCTTCACCGACCGCAGCGGGCGGATCGTCAAGCGCTTCGCGGTGGTGATGCAGTGCACCTGGCAGGGCGACGAGGGTGTGCTCGACGAGGACTTCACCTACAGCGACGGCACCCGGCAGCGGCGCGTGTGGCGCCTGAAGAAGCTGGCCGACGGCCGCTACAGCGGCACGGCCGACGACGTGGTCGGCACCGCCGCGGGCCAGGCCGCTGGCAACGCCTTCCGCTGGCAGTACACGCTGGCCCTGCCAGTCGACGGCCGCGTCTACGAGGTGCAGTTCGACGACTGGATGGTCCTGATGGACGACAAGGTGATGCTGAACAAGGCGGTGATGAGCAAGTTCGGCGTCCGGCTCGGCGAGGTCACGCTCGCCTTCGTCAAGGGCTGACGTGCGTCACACCCGTTGTGCGGGCTCCCGTCCACGGCCCCGTGCGGCGCGGCCGGTTCGCGAGGCGCCGGGGAGGGCCTGACATGAGTCTCAATCCCCGCCTCCGCGACTGGCAAGGCCGGGTCTGCTGGCTGGTCGGCGCCTCGAGCGGCATCGGCCGTGCCACCGCGAGCGCGCTGCAGGCCCGCGGCGCGAGGGTCGTCGTGTCGGGCCGCAGCGCGACGGCGCTCGAGGCCTTCGTGCAGGCGCACCCCGGCAGCGAGGCGATCGTGCTCGACGCCACCGACCGCGAGGCCCTGCGCGCGGCGGCGCGGCGCGTCGTCGCGGTCCACGGGAGGATCGATCTGGTGTGCTACTGCGCCGGCCACTACAAGCCGATGCGCGCGACCGCCTTCGACCTCGACGAGGCGCTGAAGCACCAGCGGATCAACTACGTCGGCGCGCTGCACCTGCTCGATGCCGTGCTGCCGGTGCTGCTGCGCCAGCGCGCCGGTCACCTGAGCCTGGTGGCCAGCGTCAGCGGCTACCGTGGCCTGCCCAGGGCGCTGGCCTACGGGCCGACGAAGGCGGCGCTGATCCACCTGGCGCAGGCGCTGTGGCTGGATCTGCGCGAGCACGGCATCGGCGTCTCGGTGATCAACCCGGGCTTCGTCGCGACCCCGCTGACCGAGCAGAATGACTTCCCGATGCCCGCCCTGCTGACCCCGAGCCAGGCGGCCGACGAGATCCTCGCCGGCTGGGCCTCCGGCCGCTTCGAGATCCATTTCCCGAAGCGCTTCACCTGGTGGCTCAAGCTCCTGAGCCACCTCGGTGACGCCGCCTACTTCCGGGCGGTGCGCCGCGCGACGGGGCTGTGATGCCGGCGGAGCTCACGACCGATCCACGCGTGGCCCGCGTCATTGCGGCCTTCGAGTCGCTGCGGCCGGGCGACGTCGCGCGGCTCGCCGAGCTCTACACCGAGGAGGCGCGCTTCAAGGACCCGTTCAATGAGGTGCAGGGCCACGCGGCGCTGCGGCGCGTGTTCGAGCACATGTTCGCCTCGCTCGAGGAGCCGCGCTTCGTTGTCACCGAGGCGCTCGTGCAGGGCGAACGCTGCTTCCTGGTCTGGCGCTTCCTGTTCCGCTTCCGGCGCTGGTCGCGCGAGCCGCAGGAGGTGCGGGGGGGCTCGTACCTCGTGTTTGCGCCCGACGGCCGCATCGCGCTGCACCGCGACTACTGGGACGCGGCCGAGGAGCTCTACGAGAAGCTGCCCGGCCTCGGGTCCGTGATGCGCTGGCTCAGGCGGCGGGCGATGGCCTGAGCCCGTCGCGGCGCGCGACCGCGAGCACCACCGCGGCCAGCAGCGCGAGCCACAGCGACTGGCCGGACACGCCGCCATGGTCGAGCATCAGGCCGCTGACGGCCGGCCCGAGCGCGCCGCCGGCGGTGTAGCCGGCGATCATCGCCGCCGATGCGGCGATGGCCGACGAGGCCGCGAACTCGTGCGCGACCCGCACCATCGTCAGCGTGTACAGCGCCCCGCCGACCGCCCCCCAGCAAAAGGCCGTGACCCACAGCAGCGCCGGCCAGCGGCCGCTCGCCGCGAAGGCGAGCGAAGCGGCCAGCAGCACCGCGCCGGCGGCCATGAAAACGCGCCGCAGCGGCACGTGGTCGGCCAGCCAGCCGGCCGGGTACTGCAGCAGGAAGCTGCCGAAGCCGAGCACGCCGGCGATCGAGGTCGCCGCCGCCGGCGCGAGGCCGACCGCCGCGCCATGCGCCGCGCTGATCGCGCCGAGTCCGGCTTCGAACACGCCGCCGGCGAAGGCCAGCAGCGCCAGCCCCGGGCGGGCGCGCAGGGCCGTCCACAGCGTGTGGTCCGCGGCCTCGCGGTGCGCGACCGGCAGGCGGGCCAGCACGGCCGGACTCGCGACCAGCAGCGCGGCGAGCAGGGCCAGCGGGGCGAGTTGCACCAGCCGCAGCGTCGGCATCTGGGGCCACAGGGCCGTGAGCGCCAGCGGCAGCAACGGCCCGACCGCGGTCGCGATGCCCAGACCGGTCTGGTACAGGCCGGTCACGCGGCCGCGCAGCGCCGGCGGGGCATTGAAGGCGATCATCGCCTCGGTGCCGTTCCACAGCGCCGCCGCGCCGATGCAGCTGAGCACCGAGCAGGCGCACCACAGCCCGTAGCCCTCGCCGAAGGCGTAGCCGAGCGTGCCGAGGCCCTCGAGCAGCAGCCCGAAGCGGTAGGCCCGCCCGGCGCCGAGGCGCGTGAACAGCTGCGGCAGCCACGGCAGCACCAGCGCGATGGTCAGGAAGGGCAGGGCCGCGAACACGCCGATCGCGAGGGCCGACACGCCCTGGCGCTGCAGCGTGACGGCCAGCAGCGGCAGCACCGTCGAGAACGCCAGCACGACCAGGGTGGTCGACGCGGACAGGCGCGCCAGGTCGCGCAGCGTGCGGGAGGCTGCGCTCACCGGGACTGCGGGGCGGTCGACGGGCGGCCGTCCGGCTCGAGAAACGCGCAGGCGCCGCCGCCCCGGCAGCCGCCGGCATCGAGGCAGGCGTCGATCGCGTGCCCCAACTCGAGCCCGTACCCCGGCGCCGGCAGCGCCACGATGGCGATGACCACGCCCGCGCGTTGCATCGCTGGAGCGGCTCAGCCCAGCCAGCCGCGCTTGCGGAAGTACAGCAGCGGGCCGACCGCGCTCGCGAGCATCAGCGCCAGCGCCCAGGGATAGCCGAACGACCAGTCGAGCTCGGGCAGGCTGCGGAAGTTCATGCCGTAGATGCTGGCGATCAGCGTCGGCGGCAGGAAGGCCACGCTGGCGACCGAGAAGATCTTGATCGTCTTGTTCTGGTTGATGTTGATGAAGCCGACGATCGCATCCATCAGGAAGTTGATCTTGTCGAACAGGAAGGCGGTGTGCGAGTCCAGCGAGTCGATGTCGCGCAGGATCTGGCGCGCTTCCTCGAACTGCTCGGCGTTCAGCATGCGGCTGCGCATCATGAAGCTGACCGCGCGGCGCGTGTCCATCACGTTGCGGCGGATGCGGCCGTTCAGGTCCTCCTGGCGGGCCATGGCAGCCAGCGCCTCGCCGGCAGCCTGGTCGTTGAGCGTGGATTGCAACACGCGCGCCGAGACCTTCTCGAGCTCGTCGTAGATGCCCTCGAGCGCGTCGGCCGAGTACTCGGCGTCGGCGTCGTAGAGCTTCAGCAGCACGTCCTTGGCGTCCTCGATCAGCGCCGGGATGCGCCGCGCACGCATGCGCAGCAGCCGGAATACCGGCAGGTCCTCGGCGTGCACCGAGAACAGCACCTTGTCGTGCAGGATGAAGGCCACGCGCACGTTGCGCGCGCCGCCGGCGCCGCCGGGGCCGGCCTCCTCGTCGATCAGGAAGTCCGAGCGCAGGTGCAGCTCGCCGTTGTCATCCTCGTAGAAGCGGGCGGACTCCTCGAGATCGTCGTCGATCAGGTTGTCCGGCAGGTGCAGGCCGAAGCGCCCGGCGATCCAGCCCTTCTCCTCGGGCGTCGGAGCCTCCAGGTCGACCCACACCGGGCTGACATGCGTCAGCGCCTCGACGCTGTCGATCTCTTCCTGGAACAAGCGCCCATTGGCGAGCGTGAAGACGTTCAGCATGCGAACTCCAACAACCGGACCGGCGCCGCGCGCCGCGTCGAAACCCGAACCCGGCGCAGGCCGGGTCGACTGGAAGGGGCACCGCCTCACTCCCAGCCTGGGTGGCCCGTCAACGGGCCGGATGCTTGGAGTGGACGGTCACCGAGGGGGGGTGCTGTCCAACAGACGCTCCATGAACGTGATCCGGCAATTATGGCACCGGGCCTTTTTCGACATCCCCGATGCAGCCCCCCGTCAGCCTCGGTCATCGGCTTGTCACGGCCGGGTTCGGGGCGCACACTGGTTTCGCCGTTCGGGACGGTGCCCATGCCGCCCGGAGGTCGGTTCCAACCCGGTGAAAGGAGAACTCATGAACCTGACGATCAGCGGACACCACCTCGACGTGACGCCAGCTCTCAGAGAGTATGTGCTCACAAAGCTGGATCGCGTCACCCGCCACTTCGACCAGGTGGTCGATATCAACGTCCTGCTGAGCATCGAGAAGCAGAAGGAGAAGGAAAAGCGTCAGAAGGCCGAGGTCACCGTGCACGTCAAGGGCAAGGACATCTACGTGGAGGCCTCCCACCAGGATCTGTACGCGGCGATCGATGAGCTGATGGACAAGCTCGATCGCCAGGTCTGCCGCCACAAGAGCCGGCTGCAGGATCACCACCATGACTCGCCCAAGCGCCTCGGGGTGGGCGAGCTTCAGTGAGCCCGGTTCGGAGACCCGGAAACGAGCGGCCTGAGGGCCGCTTTTTCACGCCTGTGTCCAGTGCCGCGTTGCCAGACTGCAACCTTCTGCCGTCCTGCCGCGCGGATGCAATCCCGTCCCCACCGCTCGATAGGGCCGATTCCTATAATTTGTGCTGTGCACACATTGCGAGGCGCTGGCCAAGGCCCCCGATCCGGGTCGAAACCGACGCTGTGATCCGATGAACCGTCTCGCCGCCATCCTGCCTGCCAGCAACGTGCTGGTGGACGTGGACGCCACCAGCAAGAAGCGCGTCTTCGAGCAGGCTGGACTGCTGTTCGAGAACCAGCACGCGATCGCGCGGGCCACGGTCACCGACAACCTGTTCGCCCGCGAACGGCTCGGATCGACCGGTCTGGGCCATGGCGTGGCGATCCCGCACGGCCGCATCAAGGGCCTGAAGAATCCGCTGGCGGCGGTGATCCGCATGCAGCAGCCGATCGGTTTCGACTCGCCCGACGACGAGCCGGTGTCGCTGCTGATCTTCCTGCTGGTGCCGGAGGCGGCGACGCAGCGTCATCTCGAGATCCTGTCCGAGATCGCCGAGCTGCTGTCCGACCGGCCGCTGCGCGAGAAGCTCAAGGCCGAGCCCGACGCGGCCCAGGTGCATGCGCTGATCGCCGGCTGGGAACCGCTGAAGTCGGTTGCCTGAGCATGGGCCGGGCGCACGCGCGGCCGAAGTTCCGTCCCCGCCATTCCCCGCCGGCTTGGAGCCGGCGCGTGCACGGCCTTGCCGTGGCTGGCGTGGCCCGAGGCGCCCCATGAAGCCCCAACTCACCCGTTCTGCGACGCCGCGCCCGCGCGTGCCGTGCTGCGCAACGGCCGACGCGATCCGAGGCGGTCGATGAAGCCCACCGTCATCAGCGCCGAGGCGCTGTTCGAGGAACAGCGCGAGACCCTGCACTGGCAATGGCTCGCCGGGCATGCCCACCCGGAGCGTCGCTTCGACGAGGTCGCGATCCGCGACGCGCAGTCGGCCGCCGACCTGGTCGGCTACCTGAATTACATCCACCCCTACCGGGTGCAGATCGTCGGGCGGCGCGAGGTGCGCTACCTGACCGACGTCGCGCCCGAGGACCAGGAGCGCCGCATCTCGCGCATCGTGACGCTGGAGCCGCCGGTGGTGGTGGTGGCCGACGACCAGCCACCGCCGGACCGGCTGGTGGCGATGTGCGAGCGCGCCGACATCCCGCTGTTCGTCACCGCCGAATCGGCCGGCCACGTGATCGACGTGCTGCGCGCCCACCTGAGCCAGCATTTCGCCGACCGCACCACCCGCCATGGCGTCTTCATGGACATCCTCGGCCTGGGCGTGCTGCTGACCGGCGAGTCGGGCCTGGGCAAGAGCGAGCTGGGGCTGGAGCTGATCTCGCGCGGCCACGGCCTGGTGGCCGACGATGCGGTGGACTTCTACCGCGTCGCGCAGACCGCGATCGACGGGCGCTGCCCCGAGCTGCTGATGAACCTGCTCGAGGTGCGCGGCATCGGCCTGCTCGACATCAAGGCGATCTTTGGCGAGACCGCGGTGCGCCGCAAGATGCGCCTGAAGCTCATCGTCCACCTGGTGCGCAAGGAGACGATGGAGCGCGAATTCGAGCGCCTGCCCTACGAGCCGCTGTACGAGGAGGTGCTCGACGTGCCGGTGCGCAAGGTCGTCATCGCGGTCGACGCCGGCCGCAACCTCGCGGTGCTGGTCGAGGCGGCAGTGCGCAACACCATCCTGCAGCTGCGCGGCATCGACACCTACAAGGAATTCATCGAGCGCCACCGCATCGCGATGGAGGGCGGCGACGGCGGCGAGCCCTGAGGTCTGCCCGTCTCAGCGGCGCGGGCTGCGGTGCGGGCAGCCGTCCTTGGCGCAGGCCGCGTACAGCGACAGCGCGTGCTCCTGCAGCTGGAAGCCGTGCTCCTTCGCCACCGTGCGCTGGCGCGCCTCGATCTCGGCGTCGTAGAACTCCTCGACGCGGCCGCAGTCCAGGCACACCAGGTGATCGTGGTGCTTGCCCTCGTTGAGCTCGAACACCGACTTGCCGGACTCGAAGTGGTTGCGTGACAGCAGGCCGGCCTGCTCGAACTGCATCAGCACGCGGTAGACCGTCGCCAGGCCGATGTCCGAGCCCTCGGCGAGCAGCGCCTTGTACACATCCTCGGCGGTCAGGTGGCGCACCGCCGAGGTCTGGAACACCTCGAGGATCTTGATGCGCGGTAGCGTGGCCTTCAGGCCGCTGCTCTTGAGGTCTTCGGCGTTGTTCATGGTGCGGTCCTCGGGCACGCGAGGCGTGCTCCTCTAGAATCTTCCGGATGATACGAGCCCGGCGCGGTGTTCCCGCGCCGGGGGCCTGCCACGCAAGCGCGTGGCTGTCGCACACCGAGCCCTCCCGACCATGCGCGCTCTCCTCTTCGCCTGCACCGCCGCGCTGGCGGGTTGCAGCTATCTGCCCAGCCTGCCCAGTCTGTCGAAGGACGGCGAGAGCTTCCTCGGCGTGGTGACGCCCTACCGCATGGAGATCGTCCAGGGCAACGTCGTGACGCGGGAGATGGCCGAGCAGCTCAAGCCCGGCCTCAGCCGCACGCAGGTGCGCGACCTGCTCGGCTCGCCGCTGCTGACCGACATCTTCCATGCCGACCGCTGGGACTATGTGTTCACGATCCGCCGGCAGGGGGCGCCCTACCAGCAGCGGCGGGTGACCGTGTACTTCGACGGTGAGGCCCTCAAGTCCTACGAGGCGGGCGAGTTGCCGTCGGAGCGGGACTTCGTCGCCTCGATCGATACGCACCGCTCTCCGTCCAAGCCGCCGGTGCTGGCGCTGAACGAAGAGCAGCTGCAGAAGCTGCCGCCGCCGGCCAAGCCGGCAGCGCCGAAGGCGGCGGCGACCGAGGCGCCCCAGGGGCCGGCACGCGACTACCCGCCGCTGGAGGCCGCGCAGTGAGCGCGGCGGCAGCGCGCCGCATCGCGATCGCCGGTGCCTCCGGGCGCATGGGGCGGATGCTGATCGAGGCGGTCGAGGCGGCCCCCGACTGCGTGCTGGCCGGTGCGCTCGACATCGCCGGCAGCCCGGCCCTCGGCCAGGACGCGACGGCCTTCCTCGGCCGCACCAGCGGCGTCGCGATCACGGCCGACCTGCGGCAGGGCCTCGCCGGCGCCGACGTGCTGATCGACTTCACCCGCCCCGAGGGCACGCTGGCGCACCTGGCGGTGTGCCGTGAGCTCGGCGTGCAGCTGGTGATCGGCACGACCGGCTTCGACGCCGCCGGCAAGGCCGCGATCGCCGCCGCGGCCGAGCGCATCGGGATCGTGATGGCGCCGAACATGAGCGTCGGCGTCAACGTCGTGCTCGGGCTGCTGGCCCAGGCCGCGAAGGCGCTGTCCGAGGGCTACGACATCGAGATCGTCGAGGCCCACCACCGCCACAAGGTCGACGCGCCCAGCGGCACCGCGCTGAAGATGGGCGAGGTCGTCGCCGCGGCGATCGGCCGCGACCTGAAGGAGTGCGCGGTCTACGGCCGCGAGGGCGTGACCGGCGAGCGCGACCCCTCGACGATCGGCTTCGCCACCGTGCGCGGCGGCGACGTGGTCGGCGACCACACCGTGATGTTCATGGGCACCGGCGAACGCATCGAGATCACCCACAAGTCCAGCAGCCGCGCCACCTATGCCCAGGGCAGCCTGCGCGCGGCGCGCTTCCTGGCCGGCCGGGCCAGCGGCCTGTACGGCATGGACGCGGTGCTGGGCCTCGCCGCGGCCTGACATGAAGCCCCCACGCTCATGTCGGTCGCTGCCGCCCACGGGGGCGCCGCGGGCCCTTCGGGCGGCCGTGCGGGCCTGAGGCCGCATGGAGCTGCCGGGCTTCTGGGCGGAGGGCGACGCGGTCGCGCGCGGTGTCGCGCTGCTGCTGCTGGCGATGTCGATCGCGGCCTGGGTGCTGATCTTCTGGAAGGCCTGGCTGCTGCGGCGGGTGCGTCGCGACCTCGCGCGTGCGGTGCCGGCCTTCTGGGCCGCGCCCGACCTGGACAGCGCCCGCCGGCAGCTCGCCGCCTTCGATCGCGAGGCCACGCTGCTGCCGCTGCTCGACGCGGCGACGCAGGCCGCGCGCGAGGGCACGCTCGAAGCCGCCGGGGCGCGCGGCTCGCAGCTCACGCGGCGGCTGCGTGATGCGCTGCACGGGGTGCTCGCGCAGCTGCAGTTCGGCCAGGTGCTGCTGGCCTCGATCGGCGCGACCGCGCCCTTCATCGGCCTGTTCGGCACCGTCTGGGGCATCTACCACGCGCTGCTCGGCATCGCCTCGGCCGGCAGCCTGAGCCTGGACAAGATCTCCGGGCCGGTCGGCGAGGCGCTGATCATGACGGCCGCCGGCCTGGCGGTCGCGATCCCCGCGGTGCTGGCCTACAACGTGTTCGGCAAGCTCGTCGCCGGCTGCGAGGCCGAGCTCGAAGGTTACGCGCACGACCTGCGCGAGATGCTGCTCGACGGCGAGGGCAGCTGACATGCCCTTCGGCCGTCTCGAGCGCAGCGCGCTGCCGCAGCCGATGAGCGACATCAACATGACGCCGCTGATCGACGTGATGCTGGTGCTGCTGGTGATCTTCATGATCAGCGCGCCGCTGATGAGCTCCAGCCTGAAGCTCGACCTGCCCAAGGCCGAGGGCGTGGCGCCGAGCGAGGCGCCGGCCTTCGTCGCCGTTGCGCTGACGGCCGACGGCCAGCTCTTGCTGGGCGAGGAGGCGCTCGACGACGCGGCCTTCGACGCGCGGCTGCGCAGCGCCGCGCGCCAGCCCGGCCTGGAGGTGCAGCTGCGCGCCGACCAGGCCGTGCCCTATGGCCGCGTGGCCGCGCTGATCGGGCGGCTGCAGGCGGCGGGGCTGAACCGCATCGCCTTCGTCGCCGAGGCCGCGCCGGCGCACTGAGCCGCGCGGGCCGAGGCCCCTAAAATCGTTCGACACTTCCGAGACCGCGCCAACGGCCGCGGCCCCTGCATGAGCGCTGCCC
>DATMJX010000328.1:0-2489 GCA_035553715.1 Methylibium sp. | reverse complement strand
GTGATGGACGTTTCTTTCGGCGCGCCGGGAGTAACTCGTCCGGAGTTTGCCGGCTCGCCGTCAAACGCGCACCGGTTTGCTGCAGGCGGGTTGTCGATCGGCAGGGACACCACGGATGCTGAAGCAAAGCCGCGTGCGGCGCATCCTTCAGAACGTCAACCACTTCGCCGGAAACCGGTGAAGAAACTTTACTGCTTGCCCGCGGCCGCGCGCTCCTTGCGCACCGCTTCGAGGTCCTCGTTGCGGAAGGCGAGGCCGTTGCACCTGGCGCTCAGGGCCTCGATGTCCTTGTTCAGCGCGTCGCGGTCCGCGATGAAGGCCGTCGACGTCTTCTGCAGCGCTTCCGAGCGGGCCGTCGCGGCTTTCTGGCGGCGCTCGAAGCGCTCGCGCTGCATCGGGGAAACGTTGGAATCGAGGCGGAACTTGTTGGCTTCCTCGTTCACCTGGTCGATCTCGGCCTGGACCGACTTGGCCTCCTGCTCCATCCGGTTGGCGCGTTCCTGGAGCGCGGCGTGGCGCTGCCGGGTGGCGTCGTTGCCGTCCATGCAAGCGCGCAGCTCGTCGATGGTGGCGACGCGGCGGCTGGCATCGGCCGGCTGTGCGGCAGGGGCCTGGGCGAAAGCGGGAATGTGCAGTGTCGCGCCGAGCGCGACGAGGGCGAGCAGCTTCTTCATGGGGTGCGAACTATAACTTGCGCTTGTCGATGACCCGCCTGGCCTTGCCGATGCTGCGCTCCACGCCGCCGGGCTCGCGCAGCTCGATCTTCGCGCTGGTGCCGACGTAGGCCTTGATGTCGTGGGCCAGCTGCTCGGAGGCGGCGCGCGCCGCGTCGCTGCCCGCCTGCAGGTCCGGCTTCACTTCCACCGCCACCGTCAGCTCGTCGAGGGGGCCTTCGCGCGTGAGGATGCACACGTAGTGCGGCGACAGCTCGGGGCGCTTGCAGATCAGCTCCTCGATCTGCGTCGGGAACACGTTGACGCCGCGCACGATCATCATGTCGTCGCTGCGGCCGGTGATCTTCTCCATGCGGCGCATGGTGCGCGCCGTGCCGGGCAAGAGGCGCGTGAGGTCGCGCGTGCGGTAGCGCACGATGGGCAGCGCCTCCTTGGTCAGGCTGGTGAACACCAGCTCGCCGAACTCGCCTTCGGGAACCGGCTTGCCGCTCTCGGGATCGATGATCTCGGGATAGAAGTGGTCCTCCCAGATCGTCGGCCCGTCCTTGGTCTCGATGCACTCGTTGGCCACGCCCGGCCCCATCACTTCCGACAGGCCGTAGATGTCCACTGCGTCCATGTTCATGCGCTCCTCGATGGCGCGGCGCATGTCGTTGGTCCACGGCTCGGCGCCGAAGATGCCCACGCGCAGCGAGGACTCGCGCGGGTCCAGCCCCTGGCGCTCGAACTCGTCGGCGATCGCCAGCATGTAGCTGGGCGTGACCATGATCAGGTCGGGCCGGAAATCGTGAATGAGCTGCACCTGCCGTTCGGTCTGCCCGCCGCCAAACGGCACGACGGTGATGCCCAGCCGCTCGGCGCCGTAGTGCGCGCCCAGCCCGCCGGTGAACAGGCCGTAGCCGTAGCTGATGTGCACCAGGTCGCCGGGCATCGCGCCCGAGGCACGGATGCTTCGGGCCATCACCTGGGCCCAGGTGTCGATGTCGTTCTTCGTGTAGCCGACCACCGTCGGCTTGCCCGTCGTGCCGCTGGAGGCGTGGATTCGCACGCAATGCTCGCGCGGGACGGCGAACATGCCGAAGGGATAGTTGTCGCGCAGGTCCTGCTTGGTGGTGAAAGGGAACTTGGCCAGGTCCTCCAGCGTGCGGCAGTCTTCCGGGTGCACGCCGGCGGCGTCGAATTTCTTCCGGTACACCGGGGAATTGGCGTACGCATGCGACAGCGTCGCCTTGAGGCGCTTGAGCTGCAGCGCCCGCAGCTCGTCGACCGAGGCCTTCTCGATCGGCTCCAGTTCGAAATTGCGGTTGATCACGATGACGCCTCCGGAATCACGGTGCCCTGGATCTGCGCGCTCTTGCCGCGGAACACCGCGACCACCTCGCCGCGCTGGTTGGTGACCTTCATGTCGTACACGCCGTGCCGGCCCTGCAGCACCTGCTCCACGCCCTCGCAGGTCAGCACGTCGCCCAATTTGCCGGGCTTGAGGAACTCGATCGTGCAGCCCGCGGCCACGGCCACCTTGTTGTGGCTGTTGCACGCGAACGCGAAGGTGGAGTCCGCCAGCGTGAAGATCAGGCCGCCATGGCAGATCTCGTGGCCATTGAGCATTTCCTCGCGCACCGTCATGCGCATGACGGCGCGCCCGGGTTCGCAGCTGACCAGCTCCATCCGCATGAACTCGCGGCTGGCGCGGTCCGCGGCGAACATGCTTTCGCCGACCCGGGCGGCGAGCTCGCGCGAGCGCACCATCATTCGCCCTTGAAGCGCGGTGCGCGCTTCTCGCGGAAAGCCGTGACGCCTTCGATGAAGTCGTGG
>DATMJX010000327.1:0-14349 GCA_035553715.1 Methylibium sp. | reverse complement strand
GGCACCGTGCCGTTCGGCACCGAGCGCTACGTCGAGCGCAGCGGCCGCCTCGGCGCTGTCGTCGACCAGGCGCAGTTCGAGCGTGGCGGTTCGGCCGATGATGTCCTTGGCCTTGGCGGTGTCCTGCACGCCGGGCAACTGCACCACCACGCGGTCGATGCCCTGCTGCTGGATCACCGGCTCGGCCACGCCGAGTTCGTTGATGCGGTTGTGCAGCGTCGTGATGTTCTGCTTGACCGCCTGCTCCTGCACGCGCCGCGCCGCCTCGTCACGCAGGCGCCCGCTCAGGCGCAGCTCGCTGCTGCCGGCGCCCGACTCGCTCCACAGCAGGTCGGGCAGCGCCTCGGCGAGCGCGGTACGCGCGCCCTGCGCCATCGCAGGATCGCGGAACAGCACCTCGATGGCGTTGCCGTTGCGGCTGATGCCGGCATGGCGGATGTTCTTCTCGCGCAGCAGCGAACGCACGTCGCCGGTCAGCGAGTCGGCCCGCTTGGTCAGCGCGCTCTTCATGTCGACCTGCATCAGGAAGTGCACGCCGCCACGCAAGTCCAGCCCGAGGTACATCGGCAGCGCGTGCATCGAACTCAGCCAGGCCGGCGAGCGGCTCAGCAGGTTGAGCGCGACGATGTAAGACGGATCGGCCGGCTCCGGGTTGAGCGCCTTGGCGATCGCGTCCTTGGCCTTGATCTGCGTGTCGGTGTCGGCGAAACGGGCGCGCACCGAAGCGCCGTCGAGTTGCACGAAGTCCGCCGCGATCCCGGCCTCCTTCAGCGCCCGCTCGACACGGGGCACCAGCGTGGCGTCGACCTTCAGCGTCGCCTTGCCGCTGGACACCTGCACCGCCGGCGCCTCACCGAAAAAGTTCGGCAGCGTGTAGACCAGCCCGACCAGCAGCGCCGCCAGCAGCAGCGCGTATTTCCACAGGGGGAAGCGGTTCATCGCACTCCTCGGGGTCTCTGCGGCCCCGCCTCACGCCGGTGGACCGGGCCGCCCGTGGCGGCCGGGCCCGATGCGCGCAAAAGGCCGCGTCGCCCCAGGGCGGCCGCGGCCTTCGGTCCCCGCGCCCGGCTCGGCGCGGGCCGCGCCCTTATTTGATCGTGCCCTTCGGCAGCACCTGGACGACCGCGCTGCGCTGCACCTGCAGCTCGACGCCCTTGGCCACCTCGACGTCGACATAGGTCTCACCGAGCTTGGCCACGCGGCCGAGCAGGCCGCCGGCCGTCACGACCTCGTCGCCCTTGGCGAGCGCGTCGATCATCGCCTTGTGCTCCTTCTGGCGCTTCATCTGCGGCCGGATCATGATGAAGTACAGCACCGCGAACATCAGCAGCAGTGGCAGCAGCGTGACAAAGCTGGACTCGGTGCCCGACGCAGCGGCCGGCGCGGTCTGGGCGAAGGCTTCGGAAATGAACACGGTGGGATCCTCGTGGTGGTTCAGGCTCGACTGGCCCGCTTCGAGCGCCGCGCCCCGCAAAAGGTTTCACGCGGCAACAGCCCAAAAAGAAAAGCCCCGGTGATCGGGGCTTTGTCGTGAGGTCTGGTGGCTCGGGGCGGAATCGAACCACCGACACGCGGATTTTCAATCCGCTGCTCTACCAACTGAGCTACCGAGCCAGAGCCTCGCAGTATATACCGTGGCGAGAGGCCTACGCACGCAATTCAGGCCGCCCCCTTCTTGCCACGGCTCAGGTCGACTCCGAGCTGCTTGAGCTTGCGGTAGAGATGGGTGCGCTCGAGGCCGGTCTTCTCGGCCACGCGGGTCATGCTGCCGTTCTCGCGCGCCAGGTGGAACTCGAAGTAGGCCTTCTCGAAGGCGTCGCGCGCCTCGCGCAGCGGACGATCGAGTTCGAACACCTGCTCGGCCTGCGGGCCGAGCACGAGCGGCGCGCCACCGATCGCATGCAGCGGCGTCGGCTCCGCGCCCTCGCCGCGCTCGCCAGGACGCAGCATCGTGACGGTGGCCGAGGGCCGTGCCCCAGGCTTCGCGAGCCCCTGCTCCACCGCACGCAGCAGCTTCTGCAGCGTGATCGGCTTTTCCAGGAAGGCCTGTGCGCCGAACTTGATCGCCTCGACCGCGGTGTCGATCGTGCCGTGCCCCGACATCATGATCACCGGCATCGTCAGCTGGCTGTTCGCCCCCCACTCCTTGAGCAGCGTGACGCCATCGACGTCGGGCATCCAGATGTCGAGCAGCACCAGGTCGGGCCGCTCGCGCTCGCGGTACTCGCGTGCCTGGGCCGCGTTCTCGGCCAACTCGACCGTGTGGCCCTCGTCGCCGAGGATGTCCGACAGCAGCGCGCGGATGCCCAGTTCGTCGTCAACTACGAGGATGGTGGCCATGAGGTCTCAGGTCGGGGCCTCCATCCGGTCGGAGGCGCCTGCGGGGCGCCCTTCGCGGGGGTGCCATCGCGAAAATGATAGCGAAACTCTCGCGCCCCCCGACGGCAGGTTCGCCAGACGGACGCGCGCGCCGTGCTCGTCGGCGATCTTCTTGACCACCGCGAGGCCCAGTCCGGTGCCACGGCTCTTCGTCGTCACATAGGGCTCGAAGGCCCGCTTGAGCACGCGCTCGGCGAAGCCCGGCCCGTTGTCGGCCACCACCAGTCGCACCGCGCGCCACTGCCCCTGCTCGTCGCGTGCGCCCTCCGCGCTCACGCACACGCGCCCGCCAGGCTGCTCGGCGACGGCATCGAGTGCGTTCTGCACCAGGTTGTGGACCACCTGGCGCAGCTGGGTCGGGTCGCCGTCGACCAGCGGCAGATCCTCGGTGAGCTCGGCGCGCAGCTGCCCCGACTCCTGCGGCTCGAGGTAGAGCTGCAGCACCTCGCCGACCAGCGCGTTCAGGTCCAACGGCACGAGCTGAGCGGCCGGCAGGCGGGCGTAGTCGCGGAACTCGTTGACGAGCTGCTTCATCGCCTGCACCTGCGCGACGATGGTCGCGACCGAGCGGGTCAGCATCTGCTGGTCGGGCGCGTCGAGCTTGGCCGCCAGCTTGTGCTCGATGCGCTCGGCCGACAACTGGATCGGTGTCAGCGGGTTCTTGATCTCGTGCGCGAGCCGGCGCGCGACCTCGGCCCAGGCTTCGGCGCGCTGCGCCGACACCAGCTCGGTGATGTCGTCGAACAGCACCAGCCGCGCCGCCCCCGGCAGCAGCGCACCGCGCACCAGCAGGGTCACGCCCTCGGCCTCCGGCGCGGAACGCAGCTCGAAGGAGTCCTGCCACTGGTCGCGCTCGCCCGGCTCGGGGCCGGCATGGAGCTGCTCGAAACGCTGGCGCAGCGCGGCATCGAAGGCCTCGAGCCCCGGCACCTCGCCGAACCGCCGCCCCACATAGGCGCTCAAGGGCAGCCGCAGGATGCGCGTCGCGCCCGGGTTCAGGCTGTCGAGCCGGCCCTCGGCGTCGAGCACGACGACGCCGGCGCTCATGTTGTCGAGGATGGTCTGCAGCTTGGTGCGTGCGCCCTCGAGCTCGGCGACGGTGCGCTCGACCAGCGCGCGCGCATCGGCGAGCTGCTGGGTCATCGCAGCGAAGGAGCGCGTCAGGCCGCCGAGCTCGTCGCGACTGGCGAACACCGGCTTGGGGCTCAGGTCGCCACGGGCCACCTCGCGCACGCCGTCGGCCAGCAGCAGCAGCGGCCGCGCCAGCCGGTTGCCGAAGGTCACCGCGAGCAGCACCGCGCCGAACACCGCCAGCACCAGCGTCAGCGTCAGCGTGCCGATGTACATCTTGCGCAGGCCCTCGCGCGCCAGCGAGCGCTGCTGGTACTCGCGGTAGGCGCTCTGCACCGCCAGCGCGTTGGCCGCCAGCGCGCTGGGCAGCAGCTGCGTGACCATCAGGAAGCGGTCCTCGGCACCGAGCTCGAAGCTGGTCGAGGGGATCAGCGCCAGCGCGCGCACGCGCGGCTGCGCAGCCGGCACGCCGGCCGGCGTTCCACCGGGCGCGCGCAAGGCCGCGCTGTCGTCATCCAGCCCCTCGAGCTGCGTCACGATCCGCGCAGTGCGCGCCTCGCGCAGCAGCGCCGCCGATGGGCGTTCAGGGGCGAGCAGTCCGCCGACGCCGACCGTCGCGAGCACCTGCCCGCCCGGGCCGAGCAGCGCGACGTCGCGCGCCGCGAGCTGCTCGCGCAGCCGCTCGAGCTGCAGCGGCTGACGGCGATCGGGCGCATCGGCCAGGCGCTCGGCGGCCAGCCGGGTCTTGCCGGCGAGGTCGTTGACCAGGGTGTCGAGCGTGCCGCGGCCGAGGTCGAGGCCGGCCTCGAGCGCGCCCTCGACGCGCACGTCGAACCAGCTCTCGATGCTGCGCGAGACGAACTGGTAGCTCACCGTGTAGACCAGCACCCCGGGCAGCAGCCCGACGAGCCCGAAGATCAGCGCCAGCCGCAGCAGCAGCCGCGAGCCGAAGCGCCCGCGCAGCACCCGCGCGACCAGCCGCAGCCCGGCGCCGGCGATCACCAGCACGAGCAGCGCGGCGATCGCGATGTTGACGCCCAGCAGCCAGTCGTAGTGCCGCTCGTAGAGCAGCCGGTTGTTGGTCGCGATCGCGAGCAGGAAGGTCAGCACCAGGCCGGCACCGAGCGTCGCCGCGGCCGCGACGACCCACAGCCAGCGCATCCCTCGCCGGTCGAGCCGGCGCGAGCCGAGCAGCGCGAGGCGCCGACGCCAATGGTCGAACCGGGCGGTCACGGCGCGCGCTCGCTGCCGGCGTTCAGCGCGGCACCACCGCGTCGGGCACCGGCAGCGTGCGCTCGATCGCGAGATCCCAGTCGGCCTGCCCGCCAAAGCCGATCTGCAGCGGCCGCGGCAGCTGGCTGGTGTCGAGCCGCAGGCTGAACTCGACGTACAGACCGGTGTCGTCGCCGAGCTCGGCGGCGTCGGCCAGCTTCCAGCGGCTGGCCCGCTGGATCGCGCCGAGCGCCTCGGCCAGCGTGTCGTAGGTCTGGCTGATGCTGCCGAGGTTGAGCCGGTAGCGCCGCGTCAGGGGCTGCCAGGTCAGCCGCCAGGTGCGCGTCGCGCGGTCGACGCGCGCGTCGCGCCAGTACCAGCGCGGCCGGAACACCTCGGCGCGGGCGACGAAATAGACCGGCACGCCCTTGAGCAGCGCCTCCTCGACGGCGCGCGGCAGCTCGAGGTGCGCGCTGTAGTCGAACAGCAGGCCGCTGTCGGTGCGCCGCAACTCGTGGCTCAGCAGCTCGATCGACTCGGCCCGCGCCGCGCCCGCCAGCGCCCACGCCAGCAGGGCGAGCAGCAGCGCGCCCAGCCCCGTGCGGATCACCGCGAGGGGCTGCCAGCAGCGGCGAACGCGGGAGACGGACACGGGCAGGCTCGGCAGGTCGGCGATCGATGGCAGCGGCTGGCATTGCCGCACGAGCGGCCGCGGCGCTCAGGCGGCCCGTCCGGTCGAGGGGTCGGTGCGCTCCAGCAGCGCGTAGAAGAACCCATCGGCCAGCGGCCGCGCCGCCGGCTGCGGCTCGTCGGCATTGTCGACCAGGGGCAGCAGGTGGCCGGGCGATGGCCGCAGGCGGGCGTCGGGCGTGCGTTGCAAAAACGCATCGATTTGGGCCGAGCCCTCGGCCCGGAACACAGAACAGGTCGCGTACAGCAGCCGCCCCCCGGGCTTGAGCAGCGGCCACAGCGCGTCGAGCAGGGCCGCCTGGGTGCGCGCCAGCGCGGCAATGTCGGCCTCGCGGCGCAGCCAGGGCACGTCCGGGTGGCGCCGCACGATGCCCGAGGCGGTGCAGGGCGCGTCGAGCAGGATCGCATCGAAGGGCCGCCCATCCCACCAGGCAGCCGGCGCGCCGGCATCGGCGCAGCGCAGCGTCGCGCTCAGGCCGAGCCGCTGCAGCGTCTGGCCGACGCGCTCGAGCCGGGCGGCGTCGGCATCGAGAGCGAGCAGCTCGAGCTCGGCGCGCTCGAGCAGGTGGGCGGTCTTGCCGCCCGGCGCGGCGCAAGCGTCGAGCACGCGCGAGCCGGCCGGCAGCCCGTCGCCCAGCAGCAGCGGCGCGGCCAGCTGGGCGGCCAGGTCCTGCACCGACACCGCCCCGTCGGCGAAGCCCGGCAGGCGCTCGACCGGGCAGGGCTGCGCCAGCTCGATCGCGCGCTGCGCCGGGGCCTGCGGCAGCGCGAGCGCACGCGCCGCGAGGCCGGCCTCGGCCAGCCGCGCGAGGTAGGCGTCGACGCTGCCGCGCCGCTCGTTGACCCGCAGCGTCATCGGCGCACGCTGCCCGGCCGCGGCGAGCAGACGCTGCCAATCCTCCGGCCAGTCGGCGCGCAGCCGCGCGATCCACCAGCGCGGATGGTTCCAGCGCGCCACCGGATCGGCGGCGATCGCCGGCCGCAGCGCCTCGCCCTCGCGCAGGAAGCGCCGCAGCACCGCGTTGACGAAGCCGGCCGCCGGCCGGGCGCGCCGCTTGGCCGCCTCGACCGCCTGGCTGACCAGCGTGTGCGGCGCGTACGGGGGCGGCTCGGCCGAGGCCAGCGCCAGCGCCGCCAGCAGCAGCGCGTCGACCCAGGCCGGTGGCGCCTTCGCGGCGAGCCGCCGGCGCAGCGCCTCGGCGCGCCCGAGGCCGCGCAACGCCTCGAAGGCCAGCGCCTGGGCGCCCGGCCGGGCCGCCGCGGGCACGCCGGCCAGCGCGTCGGTCAGCGAGCGCCCGGCGCGCACCGCCGCGAGCGCATCGGCCGCGTGGGCGAGCAGCTCGGCGAGCGGGAGGGCGGTGGCGGCGGTGGACACGGCGGCGCAGTGTAGGCGCCGCCGGCCGCGGCTCAGGCCCAGCCGAGGTCGAGGTAGCGCGACATCAGCGCCTCGGGCGCTGGCACGTCGAGCAGCGTGGCGGCCAGGCGCAGCGCGTCGCGGGCATCGTCGGACAGCCCTGCCGCGCCGGGCGGCTCGAGCGCATCGAGCCAGGCGCGCAGCAGCACCGGGCGCGTCATCCACGACAGCCGCTGCAGCGTGCGCAACGCCTGCAGCGTGCGCTCGCCATCCGGCACACGGCACAGCGGCGCGCTGCCGCCGAGCGGCTCGAGCGGCGCCGACCAGGGCTGCAGCGCCCGCGCATGCCAGGCCGCGCCGGACGGACCGATGCCGCCATCGGCGGACGGCTCGGGCAGCTCGCGCGCCAGGAAGGCGCTGAAGGCGGCGAACTCGACCAGCGCCGCGAGCGGCAGCTCGGCCGCATCGGCCGACAGCGCCGCCGTGGGCGCGGTGCGCGGCGCCTCGCCGAGGCGATGCCGCATCGCGAGCCAGCGCAGCCGGTCGAGCGGGCTGACCTGGCCGTCGGCGCCCATCAGCCGCCGCGCGCCCTCGACGAGCGCCTGTCGCTCCGGCAGCGGGGCGGTGCGCGAGCGGTCGAGCAGCGCCTCGAACACCGGCAGCTGCAGCGCGCGCGGCAGCGCCGCGACATCGGCGCGCAGCCGCTCGGCGCCGGCAACGCCCTCGACCGCCTGGCGCCAGGCGCGCAGCTCGGCGCCGCTGCCCGGCGTCAGCAGCAGCGCGAACAGCGCGGCGCGACGCTCGCCGGCGCCATGCGCATGGGACAGCCGGGCCACCGCGTCGCGCACCTCGAACGAGGGCAGCGCGTCCATCGCTCAGGCCCGCTCGCCGAACACCGAGGCGATCTGCGAGTCCGGCCCGCGATCCGGCGTGGCCACCTGCAGCGTCGCGGCCGGCTTGAAGCCATAGACGGCCGCCAGCAGGCAGGTCGGTAGCTCGTGGACCGCCGTGTTGAAGGCCCGCACCGCATCGTTGAACAGCCGCCGCGCGAAGCCGAGCTGGGCCTCGCAGTCCTGCAGCGCCTCGAGCAGGCCCTGCAGCCCCGTCCCGGTGTCGGGCGCGTCGAGCAGCTGCGGCCGCAGCTCGATCAGCACCCGCAGCGGTCGCAGCGCGCCCTCGAGCACGCCCTCGGCCAGCGCCAGGCTCTGGATCGCGCCGGCACGCGTCGGCCGCACCTGGGCGTGGTCGGTCGCGGCCTGGGCCTGGCGGGTTGCGGCGGCCAGCGTCGCCAGCGTCACGCGGCCGACCTCGTCGTCCAGCGCCGCCTCGGCCCCCAGGCGCTCGGTCAGCTCGATCGCCAGCGCCTGGCGGCGGCGCAGCTGGGCGTCCAGCGGCCCCCAGGCGGCGATCGCGGCCCCGCGCAGCCGCACCAGCCGGTTGTAGGCCCCGACGGCCCAGAAGCCGAGCAAGGCGGCCCCCACGAGCATCACGAGCGTCGTCGTGCTCATCGGTTCCGGTCCTGCCCGCCAGCGCACTGCATGGGCCGCGACTCTACGCCGACGCGCCGGCCCTCAGGCGCCTGCGCGCCACGCTTCCCAGCCCTTGCGGCGCAACTCGCAGGCCGGGCAGCTGCCGCAGCCGTAGCCCCAGTCGTGGCGCAGGCTGCGCTCGCCGAGGTAGCAGCTGTGGGTGTGCTCGGCCGTCAGCGCGACCAGCGCCGCACCGCCCAGCCGCTCGGCCAGCGCCCAGGTCTGGGCCTTGGACAGCCACATCAGCGGCGTCTCGAGCGTCATCGGGGCGGCCAGCCCGAGGCTCAACGCGACCTGCATCGCCTTGAGCGTGTTGTCGCGGCAATCGGGGTAGCCGGAGTAGTCGGTCTCGCACATGCCGCCGACCAGCACGCTCAGGTTGCGGCGGTAGGCGATCGCCGCCGCGAAGCTCAGGAAGATCAGGTTGCGGCCCGGCACGAAGGTGCTCGGCAGGCCGTTGGCCTGCATCTCGATCGCGCGGCCCGACGTCAGCGCGGTGTCGGAGACCTGGCCGAGCAGCTGCAGGTCCAGCAGGTGGTCGTTGGCCAGCCGCCCGGCCCAGTGCGGGAAGGCCTCGGCCAGCGCGGCGCGGATGCGCGGGCGGCAGTCGAGCTCGACGCGGTGGCGCTGGCCGTAGTCGAAGCCGATGGTCTCGACATGCGCATGGCGCTCCAGCGCCCAGGCCAGGCAGGCGGTCGAGTCCTGGCCGCCGGAAAACAGGACGAGGGCGCCGCGCGGGTCCAGGCTCATGCGAGCACCTCACCGTCCACCGGGAAGCGGCCCGCCAGGATCTCCTCGTCGCTCAATGGACGACCGTGCCAGACCTTCCCACGCGCCGCACCAGCGCCATGCGCAAGCTCCAACATGGCGCGAACCTCGATCTGCGTGTACCCGCCGACCGGGTTCGACGGCGGATGCAACAGCACCCAGGGGGCCGGCCTCCACCAGGCCCCCGGCAGCAGCCTGCCCAGCAAGTCCTTCAGCACCACCTCTGCCAAGGTGAAATCCGACAGCAGCGACCGTGGATGGGCGAACGGGTTGACGAGACGCACGCCCGGGGTACCGGCCTGCGCCCGCGCCGTCGCACCGACGCCAAGCGGTCGCGCCGCGTCCTGCGCGACCGCCACGACCGGAGCCTCCTCCAGCACGCGGCCACTTTGCACGTGGCGGGCTGTGAGGCGTGTCGGATCGAACTGGACGTAAATCCGCGGCATCCACCGCTCGAGGAGCGCCAACCGCGGCCGCGCGGCTTCAGCCACGGATCTCCCCGCTACCCAGCACGACCCACTTCATCGACGTCAGCCCCTCCAGTCCCACCGGCCCGCGGGCGTGGAACTTGTCGGTCGAGATGCCGATCTCGGCGCCCAGCCCGTACTCGAAGCCGTCGGCGAAGCGCGTGCTGGCGTTGACCATCACGCTGGCCGAGTCGACCTCGCGCAGGAAGCGCATCGCGTTCGGGTGGTTGGTCGTCAGGATCGCGTCGGTGTGGTGCGAGCCGTAGCGGTTGATGCGCGCGATCGCCTCGTCGAGGCTGTCGACCAGCTTGATGCTGATGACGGGCGCGAGGTACTCCTCGGACCAGTCAGCCTCGCTCGCGTCCACGAGCGTCGCGCCCGGCACGGCCTGCAGGATCGCCTTGGCACGCGGGCCGCAGCGCATCTCGACGCCCTTGGCCGCGAACACCGCGCCGATGCGCGGCAGGAAGGCCGCCGCGATGTCGCGATGCACCAGCAGCGACTCGGTCGCGTTGCAGGGGCTGTATTTCTGCGTCTTGGCGTTGTCGGTGACCTTGACCGCCAGGTCCAGGTCGACCTCGGCGTCCACGTAGGTGTGGCAGTTGCCGTCGAGGTGCTTGATGACCGGCACCTTCGCCTCGGCGCTGATGCGCTCGATCAGGCCCTTGCCGCCGCGCGGGATGATGACGTCGACGTATTCGGGCATCGCGATCAGCCGGCCGACCGCGGCGCGGTCGGTCGTCTCGATCAGCTGCACCGCCGCGCCCGGCAGCCCCGCCTCGGTCAGCGCCGCCTGCACTTCGCGGGCCAGCGCGAGGTTGCTGTGGATCGCCTCCGAGCCGCCGCGCAGGATGCAGGCGTTGCCGCTCTTGATCGCCAGCGAGGCGGCCTCGATCGTCACGTTCGGCCGGCTCTCGTAGATCATGCCGAACACGCCCAGCGGCACGCGCATGCGCCCGACGCTGATGCCGCTCGGACGGCGGCGCAGCTCGGTGATCTCGCCGATCGGATCGGGCATCGCGGCGATCTGCTCGCAGCCCTCGGCCACCGTCTCGATCACCTGGGGCGTGAGCTTCAGGCGGTCGAGCATCGGGCCGCTCAAGCCGGCCGCGCGGGCGGCGGCAAGATCGCGCTCGTTGGCCGCCTGCAGCGCGTCGCGGCCCTCGCGCAGGCGGCGCGCCAGCGCCCGCAGCGCGGCGTCCTTGGCGGCCGAGGGGGCGGCGGCCAGCACGCTCGCGGCGGCGCGCGCCAGCGTGCCCACGTGGGCCATGTAGGCGGGCAGGTCGTTCGGATTCATCGTGCGCCGATTGTCCCAAATCGGCCCGCGCCCGTTCAGCCCAGGGCCTGCAGCAGCACCAGCCACAGCGGCGCGGTGGCCGCGAAGGCCAGCGTCGAGACAACGATCGCCGCGGTCGTCTCGCCCTCGCCGCAGCGGTAGCGCTGCGCGAACATCAGCGCATTCGCGCCGATGGGCATCGCCGCGGCCATCACGATCACCGTCAGCGCCAGCCCGCGCAGGCCCAGGCCCCAGCCGACCGCCAGCACCAGCGCCGGCTGCACCAGCAGCTTGGCCACCGCCAGCGCGAGGGCGGCACCGGCCGCGCCGCGCAGGCCGTAATGGCCCAGCGAGAGCCCGATCGCCACCAGGCACAGCGGCACCACCGCCGTGCCCAGCATCTGCAGCACCTCGTCGACGGGGCCGGGAATCGGCGCGCCACCCAGGTTCCAGGCCATGCCGGCGAGCACCGGCAGCACGATCGGGTGGACCACGGTGTTCTTCGCCGTCAGCAGCAGCGTGCGTCCCAGCGGCACGCCGTCCCCGGTGGCGCGCGCCGCGGCGCGCGCGACGTCCTGCTCGACCAGCAGCGTCAGCGTCGTCAGCAGGATCAGCGCGTGCAGGCTGACCACCGACAGGTGCAGCTGCAGCCCCGCCTCGCCGAACAGCGCCGCCGCCATCGGGATGCCGAGCTGGGCGTTGTTGCCGAAGGCCGCGGTGATCGCGCGCACCGCCGGTTGTGCCGGCACGCCCGCGCGCCGGCGGCGCTGCTGCGCATAGACGAGCAGCATCCACGCGACCACCGGCACGAAGAAGGCCGCCAGCGCCTGCCAGGGCAGCGCCGCGAGGTCGATGCGCGCGGTGGCGCGGAACAGCAGCGCCGGCGCGAAGACATAGAAGGCCGCGTTCGACAGGATGCGCGCCGCCTCGCCGCCGGCGAAGGGCCGCGTGCGCCCGGCGATCCAGCCGATCGCGATCGTCACGAAGATCGCGAGCAGCTTGAGGAACAGGACCGGGGTCATCGCCGCCGCGGCCCGCGCGGGCTCAGGCCGCCTTGGCGGTCTTCTTGGCCGCGGCCTTCTTCGCCGGCGCCTTGGCCGCGCGCGGCTCGAACTCGAAACCGACCTTGCCCTCCTTCGCGTCCCAGGCGAGGCGCGCCTTGAACTTGCGCCGCGTCTTGTTCGAGACGAAGTTCTCCAGCAGCTCGGTCCTGCCCTCGCTCAGCAGCTTGCTCATCTGCTCGCGCGCCACCGGCTGCTGCAGGATGATCTTGCCGCTCTTGAAGTCGCAGGTCACATGCGCGCCGACGGCGTGCTCGCAGACATAGCTCGTGCCGTGCTCGTAGACGTGGCCCTTGCACTTCGGGCAGGCCCCGAGCGATTCCTGGCCCGCGAAGTCGACCGGCTCGCCGTCGCCCTCGGTCTTCTTCGCGTCGTCGCCGAAGTCGAACTCGAGCTTCCAGTTCTGGATCTCGTCGTCGTAGGCGAGCTTGAGCTCGGCCGTGAAGGGCCAGCCGGCCTTCGAGCGGAAGCCCTCGAGCGGGCCGATCTTCTTGTTCGCGAGGAAGGCCTCGACCTCCTCGGTCTCGAAGGCGCGCGCGCCGGGGATCTTGCTGATCGAGAAGCCGCAACCCTCCTCGTCGCCGCGCCGGCCGGTGCAGGTAAAGCGGCGGTAGTTCTCCTTCACGATGCCGCCGCACTTCGGGCAGGGCGTCTTCAGCGTCGCGTAGTCGCCGGGGATGGTGTCGCGGTCGTACTCCTTGGCCTTCGCGACGATCTTCTGCGTCATCGCGGCGATCTCGCGCATGAAGGCCTCGCGGCTGAGCTTGCCGTGCTCCATCTGCGACAGCTGGTACTCCCAGTTGCCGGTCAGCTCGGGCTGGGTCAGCTCCTCGACCTGCAGGCCGCGCAGCAGCGTCATCAGCTGGAAGGCCTTGGCGGTGGGAATGAGCTCGCGGCCGTCGCGGTGCATGTACTTCTCGAGCAGCAGGCCTTCGATGATGGCCGCGCGCGTGGCCGGCGTGCCCAGGCCCTTCTCGGCCATCGCCTCGCGCAGCTCGTCGTCGTCGATCAGCTTGCCGGCGCCTTCCATCGCGGAGAGCAGCGTCGCCTCGGTGTAGCGCGCCGGCGGCTTGGTCTTCAGCGCGTTCACGTCGACGCTCTCGGTGCGCACGGCCTCGCCGGAGGCCACGGCCACCAGCGTCGCGTCGTCATCCTGCGCCTCGCGGCCGTAGACCGCCAGCCAGCCCGGCTTGACCATCACCTTGCCGTTGGTCTGGAACTTGTGCTCCTGGCCCGCGGCCTTCACCGTCGAGATGCGCGTCGTGACCAGGAACTCGGCCGGCGGGTAGAAGACCGCGAGGAAGCGCTTGACCACCAGGTCGTAGAGCTTGGCCTCGATCTCGGTCAGGCTCTTCGGGGCCTGCAGCGTCGGGATGATCGCGAAGTGGTCCGAGACCTTGGCGTTGTCGAAGATGCGCTTGTTCGGCTTGACGTAGCCCTCCTTCACCGCCTTCCTCGCATGCGCCGACAGCGCGTGCAGCGGGCCGGGCAGGTCTTCCGAGGCGAGCATCTCCATCGTCTGCTTGACGACGCCGACGTAGTCCTCCGGCAGCGCCTTCGAATCGGTCCGCGGGTAGGTCAGCACCTTGTGCTTCTCGTACAGCGCCTGCGCGATGCTCAGCGTGGTCTTGGCGCTGAAGCCGAAGCGGGAGTTGGCCTCGCGCTGCAGCAGCGTCAGGTCGTAGAGCTGCGGCGCGCTCTGGCTGCTGGGCTTGCTCTCCTCGCGCACCTCGGCCGGCTGGCCGCGGCAGGCCTCGGCGATCGCGTTCGCGTCGGCGGCGTTCCACAGCCGGTCGGCGCGCGCGTCGGGGTCCTCGGGGTTCTTCTTCCACTTCGGGTCGAACCACTTGCCCTCGTACTCGCCGGCCTGGGCCGCGAACGTGGCCTTGAGCTCCCAGTAGTCGCGCGCGACGTGCTTGCGGATCTTCTCCTCGCGCTCGACGACGATCGACAGCGTCGGCGTCTGCACCCGGCCGACGGTGGTCAGGAAGAAGCCGCCGTCGCGCGAGTTGAAGGCGGTCATCGCGCGCGTGCCGTTGATGCCGACCAGCCAGTCGGCCTCGCTGCGGCTGCGCGCCGCGTCGGCCAGGCCGCGCATCTGCGCGTCCGGGCGCAGCGCCTCGAAACCCTCCCGGATCGCCTGCGGCGTCATGCTCTGCAGCCACAGCCGCTGCACCGGCTTGTCGATCGGCTTCTTCTCGGTGCCGGCGTACTGCACGATCAGCCGGAAGATCAGCTCGCCCTCGCGACCCGCGTCGCAGGCGTTGACGAGCTCGGTCACGTCCTTGCGCTTCATCAGCTTCGTGATCGCGTTCAGCCGCCCCTTGCTCTTGTCGATCGGGTTGAGCTCGAAGTGCGGCGGGATCACCGGCAGGTTGTTGAAGCTCCACTTGCCACGCTTGACGTCGAACTCCTCCGGCGCCTTGATCTCCAGCAGATGGCCCACCGCCGAGGTGACGATGTAGCGCTCGTTCTCGAAGTAGTCGTCGTGCTTGTCGAACTTGCCGACCACGGACGTCAGCGCGCGCACGATGTCCTGCGC
>DATMJX010000326.1:0-3612 GCA_035553715.1 Methylibium sp. | reverse complement strand
TCGGACTCGTCGGCCTCGACGACGATGTAGTCGCCGGCGCCGAGCCGCGAGTTCGCGCCGGCGCTCTCGAGCCGCCCGCCGATCACGAAGGTCGGGTCCAGCCCGGCCTCGGCCAGCACGCTGGCGACCAGCGAGGTCGTGGTCGTCTTGCCATGGGTGCCGGCGATCGCGATGCCGCGCTTCAGGCGCATCAGCTCGGCCAGCATCACCGCGCGCGGCACCACCGGCACGCGCCGCGCGCGCGCGGCGATGACCTCCGGGTTGTCGCCCTTCACGGCCGTGGACGTGACCACCGCCTCGGCGCCGGCGATGTGCGCGGCGTCGTGGCCGATCGCGACGCGGATGCCCAGCGAGGCGAGGCGCCGCGTCGTCGCGCCGTCGGCCTGGTCCGAGCCCGAGACGGTGTAGCCGAGGTTGTGCAGGATCTCGGCGATGCCGCACATGCCGGCGCCACCGATGCCCACGAAATGGATGTGCTTGACCGCGTGCTTCATGCAGCCTCCTTCACGAGGCGTTCGATCTCATCGGCGACACGCGCCGCGGCCCGCGGGCGGCTCAGCGCGCGGGCTTTCTCGGCCATCGCGAGCAGCTTCGCGCGGTCCAGCGACTTCAGCGTGTCGGCCAGAACCTGAGGATTCAGCTCGGCCTGCGGCAGGTGTAGCGCCGCACCGTGCTGGGCCATGTGCAGCGCGTTGTCGCGCTGGTGCGAGGTGGTGCTGACGATCAGCGGCACCAGCACGCTGGGCACGCCGGCGGCACACAGCTCGCTGACCGTCACCGCGCCGGCGCGGCAGACCACCAGGTCGCAGTGCGCCAGCCGTGTCGCCATGTCGTCGATGAAGGCCAGCACCTCGACGCCCTGCCGCAGGCCGACCTGCTCGTAGGCCGCCTTGACCGCATCGCGGTTCAGCGCGCCGGTCTGGTGGATCACCAGCGGGCGCTCCTGCGGCTCGAGCAGCGCCAGCGCCTGTGGCAGCGTCTCGTTGAGCACCCGCGCGCCCAGGCTGCCGCCGACCACCAGCAGGCGCAGCGGCCCCTCGCGGCCGGCGTAGCGCTCGGTGGGCGCCGGCAGCGCCTCGATCTCGGCGCGCACCGGGTTGCCGGTGACGACGCCCTGCCTGGTCGTCGCCGCCGCGGCGCCATCGAAGCCGAAGGCAATGCGGTCGGCCACCGGCTTGAGCGCGCGATTGCTCATCAAGAGCGCCGCGTCGGCATTGACCAGCACCAGCGGCTTGCCGAGCAGCGCGGCCATCAGCCCACCGGGGAAGCAGACGTAGCCGCCCATGCCGAGCACCGCGGTGGTGGTGCGCCGGCGCAGGATGCGCAGGCAGTCGACGAAGGCGCCGAGCAGGCGCAGGCCGCCGGTCAGCGTGTGCAGCGGACCCTTGCCGCGCAGGCCGCTGAAGGCGATGGTGTCGAGCGGGATGCCGCTGGGCGGCACGAGCTTGTTCTCCATGCCCTGCGTGGTGCCGAGCCAGCTGACGGTCCAGCCACGGTGCTGCATCTCCTGCGCAACGGCAAGGCCGGGGATGATGTGGCCGCCGGTGCCGGCCGCCATGACGACCAGATGGCGGGTCATTGGGCGACTCCTGTGGGCACCCGGGAGGCCGCGCCGGGATTTCGCCCCGGCAGGCGAGTCCCTTTTCTTTGCTGGCCCAAAGAAAAGGAACCAAAAGAAAGGGCCCGAACCGCATTCGGCCAGTTCATCTGCTTAGACGATTCGGCCTGTGAAGAACCGCGGTCGTGATCGACCGAGCCCTCGTGACAGATGATCGAGCCAAATCGGATTAGGCCCTTTGCTTTGGTTACTTTCATTTGGGCCAGCAAATGAAAGTGACCCGCCCGCCGGGGCGGAATCCCGGCGCGGCTTTTCGAGGTCAGCAGGAGCAGCGTCATGCACGCCCCCCGCGCATCAACGACCGGTTCTCGATATCGACGCGCAGCACGATCGCCAGCGCGATGCAATTCATCAGGATCGCCGACCCCCCATAGCTCATCAAAGGCAAGGTCAGCCCCTTCGTCGGCAGCACCCCCAGGTTCACGCCCATGTTGATGAAGGCCTGGCCGCCCATCCAGATGCCGATGCCCTGGGCCACCAAGCCGGAGAACACCCGATCCAGCGCGATCGCCTGGCGGCCGATGTGGAACACGCGCCGCGTCAACCAGAAGAAGGCCGCGATCACCGCGAACACGCCGACGAAGCCCAGCTCCTCGCCGATCACCGCGAGCAGGAAGTCGGTGTGCGCCTCGGGCAGGTAGTGCAGCTTCTCGACCGAGGAGCCGAGGCCCTGGCCGAAGATCTCGCCACGGCCGAAGGCGATCAGCGAATGCGACAGCTGGTAGGCCTTGCCCAGCGTGTACTTCTCGTCCCAGGGGTCGAGGTAGGCGAAGATGCGCTCGCGCCGCCATTCGCTCAGCGTGATCATCAGCACGAAGGCGCCGATCAGCAGCATCGTGATCAGCAGGAACATCCGGCCGTTGACGCCGCCGAGGAAGAGGATGCCCATCGCGATCGCCGCGATCACCATGAAGGCGCCCATGTCCGGCTCGGCCAGCAGCAGCACGCCGAGCACGACGACCGCGGCACCCATCGGCAGCACGGCGCGCCAGAAGTTCTCCTTGATCTCCATCTTGCGGACCATGTAGCCGGCCGCATAGAGCGCGATCGCGAGCTTGGCCAGCTCGCTGGGCTGGAAGTTCATGATGCCCAGCGGGATCCAGCGCCGTGCACCGTTGACGCCCTTGCCGATGCCGGGGATCAGCACGAACACCAGCAGCACCAGCGCGACGATGAAAAGCAGCGGTGCGTACTTCTCCCACACGCTCATCGGCACGCGCAGCGTGACCGCGGCCGCGACCGCGGCGATCGCGATCGCCAGGACGTGGCGGCTGAGGAAGTGGGTCGGCTGGTAGCGCGCGAAGCGCGGGCTGTCGGGCAGCGCGACCGAGGCGGAATACACCATCACCAGCCCGAGCGCGAGCAGCGCGACGACGACCCACACCAGCGCCTGGTCGAAGCCGAGCAGCCGTGCCGGCTGGCCCGAGGACACGCCGATCCAGTCGCGGATCGGCAAGGCCTCCGGTTTGCGGCGCAGCCGCTCGAACAAGCCGCCGAGGCGGGCCGCGAGTGCGCTCACGCCAGCTCCCCCTGGTCCTGCGCCAGTGACTGCACCGCCGCGGCGAACACCTCGGCGCGGTGCGCGTAGTTGCGGAACATGTCCAGGCTCGCGCAGGCCGGGCTCAGCAGCAGCGCGTCACCGGGCTGGGCCTGCTCGTAGGCCCAGCGCGTCGCGGCCTCGAGGCTGTCGTGGCGCAGCATCGGCACGCCGGTGCCGGCCAGCGCGGCCTCGAGCGCCGCAGCGTCGCGGCCGATCAACGCGACCGCGCGCGCATGCCGCGCGACCGGCGCGGCCAGCGGCGTGAAGTCCTGGCCCTTGCCGTCGCCGCCGAGGATGAGCGCGAGCCGGGCCGGCGCCTTGTCGGCGCCCAGGCCATCGAGCGCGGCCACCGTCGCACCGACGTTGGTGCCCTTGCTGTCGTCGTAGGCCTCGACACCGCCGACGGTGGCGATCCACTCGACGCGGTGCGGCTCGCCGCGGTACTCGCGCAGGC
>DATMJX010000325.1:0-4086 GCA_035553715.1 Methylibium sp. | reverse complement strand
CAGCCAGCGCGCGCCGCCCGGCTCGGTCGTTGACGTTGCCCGTCAGGATCTCGAGGAACTTCGCGTGGCTCTTGGCCTGCTGCCGGTGATCGCGGTCGAGCCAGACCACTCGGACATCGGCGGGAAGCCCGATGCGCTGCGGGTCGAGCACCTTGATCGCCTTGCCGGCGTGCTCGGCGACGAACTTGGGCGCCAGCGTGGCGCGCGCTTCGTCGACCTCGAACGACGGCCAGGGACCGAGGCACGGCATGCCGCCGCGGTGGAGCATCTGCATCAGCATGCTCGTGCCGCAGCGGCCGAGGCCGGAGACGATGGTGGTAGGACCGCTCACCTCAGGCCTTCGCGCTGTAGCTGCCCACGTACACCGGCGCCTTGCCGCCGATCGCTTCCGTCACGAGCGCGGCGAGCTCGCTCGCCATCTGCTCGGCGTGCTCCTCGGCCTTGACCAGCCGCAGCGCCAGCGCCAGCGCCGGCTTGTTGACGTCGCCGGTGCGAACGCTCAGGCGCAGGCCGAACTCCCGGCCGGACAGCCCGAAGTACGGATCGCACTTGAACGTGATCGTCGCCGGCAGCGGGTTGCCGCCGCTGCTGGCCGCGACCTTCTCGAGCGCACTGCGCTCGGCGCTGAGCTGGCCCTCGGTGCTCTCGACCTTGCGGGCCGTGTCGATCGTGATGCGGCGCACCGCGTCGATCGCCTTCTTCGGCGACATCACCGATCCATCGGCGTCGATGCAGCTGATCGCGGGCTCCCAGTCCTCCATGAACTCGGCCAGGTCGCGCTGCGACAGGCCGGTGGCGAAGGACGTGGACAGGAGCTTGCCGAGCGCGATGTAGGCCGCCGTCTTGTCCGGCGCCAGCACCGACACGTTGTCGGCGTGGCCCGGCGAGTCCGGGTTGCCCAGGTTCAGCACCGCCACGGCCTGCATGCGGGCCTTGTCGACGAACACCGTGGCGCCGGACTCGGCGTGGCTGCCGACGTAGCTGGCGAAGTGGTCGATCACGGCGGTCTGCATCGAGCCGCGCAGGCGGCGGCGGGTCGGCAGGTGCTTCTCGATGTCGTGGATCTCGAAGTCGCCGGGCAGCGCGGCCAGGCCGTCGCTTTCCATCGCGCCTTTGATGGCGGTTTCGGCGGCCGAGATCGCCTCGGCGCGGCTCAGTTCCTTGATAGCTTCCTTGTCGAACATGGTGGTTCCTTCGGATGGGTCAGTCGGTGATGCGCTGCTGGCGCTTGTCGTCGCTCAGGAGCGACTGCTGGGCGAGCGAAAGGGCGCCGTACTTGCCGACGTGCAGCACGCTGGCGCCCTCGGCCTGCTCGACGACGCGGCCCAGGCCGGTGGGCTTGCTGAACTTCAGCGTGTGGCCGATGCGCACCTGGTGCGTGCCAGCGATGCGCTCGAAGTTGAGCTTGATCTCGACGGCGCCCTTCTTCTCGAAGTCGACGACGGCCGCCGCGGTCTGCGACAGGGCGACGGACAGCATGTGCTCGAAGGTGCCGCCGTCCAGGTCGGTGATGAACTCGCCGACGTCGGTCGCGGCGCGGGTGGTGTCGGGCTTCTCGTGCATGTGGGCCTCGGTGGTGGGTTGAGGAAGAAAGTGGGCGCCGCGTCAGCGGTCAAGCCGGCAAGGAAGTCAGGGAGGGAGGAGGGAGGCCAGCTTGAGGGTGTCGCCCAGTAAGGGTTCAGGTGCCGAGGCTTGCGCGCAGTGCGCGCACCCAGGCCGTGCGGCCGGCGGCGCGCGCCACCTCGCCCGCATGCTGCTGATCGTGGTACGCGATGTCGCGGCTCAGCCGTACGGCTTCCTGAGTGGCCCACTGCTCCCCGGTCAGGCGTGGAGTCGGCGTGGTGCCGTAGTCGCCGCCGCAGTCGAAGTCGATGCTCTGCTCGATCTGCGTGCGCATGAACTCGTGCAGGCCGGCGTGCTCTGGCGTCGGCGGAATCCACGCCTTCACCTTCAACAACATCGCCTCGTAGGCTTCGCGGGTCTTGCGACGATCCTCCAGCATCGACAGCCGGCTCGTCTCAGCGTCGTCCCACGCCTTCGCGGCACGGTGCTCGCGTTGCGCTGGCGTCAGCTCCAGCAGAGCGGCCAGGTCTTCGCGGGCTTTCTGCCCAGCCTTGGCGTGGTAGTCGCCGGGCACGAACTCGTCGGGGATGATGTCTCCGCCGCCCGGCTCATCGCGCAGCGTCACGCACGCGCCGAAAGCTCGCGCGCAATTCAGCGCGTAGGTCTGGAAGCTGATGCCGTCCTTGATGTCGGCGGTGTATCCGGTTGGCATTGGTGTCTCCGTCGGGCTGTTGGATCAGTTGGCGGCGGCGTGGGCCTCCGCGGGGTGGGTCGCGCTCGACGCGAGAGCGCGGTCAATGAACTGCTGGGCCTCGCGGGCGGCACGCGCCTCGCGGTATCGGCGGTTGGCGGTCGGCCTCCCGATCGGCGCCGGCATCGGCTTGTCCCGCCGACCGATGCCGAACTGGTAGTTGGCGATCGGCAGCCCCCCGCCGTAGGCGCGGCGCTCCCACTCGGCGATGAAGACCATGTCGAGTTCGCGCAGGCGGCCGATCACGCGGCGAATCGTTCGCTCGAACAGGCCGGTTGCCGCCTCGAGGTCAGCCACGCTAGCCGGCTGCTCCAGTGAGCGCAGCAGCACGGCAAAGCTGACCCCCTCCGATGACAGCGTCGCCCGCGACGGTCCGCGGACGTTGATCGCCTCGCAAGGCTTCCCGTTCGGCCTTGTCGACGGCATGGGCGCATCGGGCAGGTCGCCGATGGCGTAGGACGGCATGTACGGCGCATGCTCCCGCGCCACCCACTCGGCGACGTGGATGATTCGCATGTGGTGTAGCGTGCCCAGGATGCGCCAGGCGGTGGTCCTGGCGATGCGCATGCGATTGATGACTTCGGCGCGGGTGACAGGACCGTTGGCGACGCAGCGCAGCACGTCGGCGTAGCCGACCATGCTCAGGCGCTTGTTCTTGCGGCGGATCACCATGGGATGTCGTCGTCCATGTCGTCGAAGCCGGTGCCGGTGGTCGACCGGGCCTGCGCAGGCGCGGCGGCGCGCGCAGGCCGGGCGGCCGGTGCCTGGCGCTGTTGATCGCCCTCGGCGCGCTCGCGGCTTCCGAGCATTTGCAACTGCTCTACGACGATCTCGGTCGTGTACTTGTCGGTACCGTCCTTGTCCTGCCACTTGCGGGTCTTCAGGCGGCCCTCGACGTAGATCGGGGCGCCCTTCTTCAGCCACTCGCCGACGATCTCGGCCAGGCGGTCGTAGGCGACGAGGCGGTGCCACTCCGTCTCCTCCACCTTCTCGCCGGTGTTCTTGTCCTTCCAACTGCGCGTGGTGGCGATCGACCAGTTGGCGACGGCCGTGCCGCTGGGCGTGTAGCGCACCTCGGGATCCCGGCCAAGGTTGCCGATGAGGATGACTTTGTTGACGGAGGCCATCAGTTCGCCTCCACGCTGCGAACGTGCTTCACCAGTGCATCGCAGATGCGCGTGAAGTCGCTCGCCTTGAACAGCACCGTGCGCTTGTCGTTGCCGCAGCGCTTGATGCCCAGGGTGATCTCGATGAACTCGGCGCGCAGGTCGAAACCGAGGCGGGCGCAGATGTCGCCGAGCTTGATGGGTGGCGCGGGCAGGCTCGTGTCGTCCTGCGGGGCGTGACCGCTGCACACGCCCGGCTGGCTTTCAGGTGCGCGGCACCCGTCTACCTGGCCCCCGACCGGATCGGGCCGCGCCGTTGAAACTTCGCCGCGAGCAGCCTCGCGCTCGACCCGCGCTGCTTCCTCGGCCCGGATGCGCTCGCGCTCGTCGTCCTGGCGCTTCTGCTCGGCGGCGATCCGCTGGGCGATCACTGCGGCCAAGTCGTCCGGCGCCTTCAGCACCAGCGAGGCCTTGTCCGGGAACAGCGTCGGCGCGCCGGCGGCGTCGATCGTCTTCAGGTTGGCTTCGACCTTGTCGGCCAGGGCGCTCGCCTCGATCTTGGCCCGCGCCAGCTCGGTGTCGATCGCGTTGCGCACGCTGTCGAGCGTCCGCAGGCCCTTGATGACGCCGGGGAAGTCGTGCGTGCTCGGCGGCAGGTAGGGGCCA
>DATMJX010000324.1:0-9758 GCA_035553715.1 Methylibium sp. | reverse complement strand
ACTGGCCAGCAAGGGCGTGACGGTGAACACCGTGAGCCCGGGCTACATCGGCACCGACATGGTCCGCGCCATCAAGCCCGAGGTGCTGGAGAAGATCGTCGCGACCATCCCGGTCAAGCGCCTGGGCACCCCCGAGGAGATCGCCTCGATGATTTCCTGGGTCGCCTCCGAGGATGCCGGCTTCGCCACCGGCGCCGACTTCTCGGTCAACGGCGGCCTGCACATGGGCTGACGTCCGCTCCGCAGCGGTGTGACGAAGCGGCCCTGCGGGGCCGCTTCGCATTGACAGGGGGCTTCAGCCGAGCACGCGCTCTTCAACCGCTGCGAGTCGCTCGAGTGCCGCGCATACCTCGGCGAAGGAGCCACCGATCGCGCCGCGGCGTCGATCCTGGGGGTCGAGCGTCATCCAGAAGCGGCGCGCCGCCCGTCGTGCCCCTTGCACCGCCCCGGGGCCGACATGAAACGGGGTGAGGGGCCGGCTGGCCGGCGGCCGTGGGCTGCGCACGCTGCGTACCGCGGGTCGGTACACCGGCAACGCCGCCACCGGTGCGGGGGCCGAGCTGCCCATCGTCCACCACCGCCGCAGCGGATTCCACAGAAGTGTGACCATCTCGAAACTCCTCATCAGCAGGAAGTTCGACAGGATTCAGGTTGCATGGCCGTCAGCAGGATCGCGCGCGAGGTTGGCGCTGATGCCCGTCACCTGCGGAGGCCGGGGTCGGGAGACTCAGCGCGGAGGAGAACCTCCAGTGCGGCTGGGGACCTCGAACGTGAGCGGCCCGTAGACGCGTTTGCGCTGGGCCGTGTCATGCCACCACGGCGCGGGCGAAGCGCCCCGCATGAAGTCGGTCGCGGCCAGGAAGGTGTCGAGCACGCAGGGGTCCTGCTGCCGGCCGCTGCGCGCGCCCAGCGCACGATAGAGCTCGTAGGCGTCCCGGTCGATGAGCTCGACCGGATGCGCGATGCCGATCGAACGCAGGCCGGCCGCGAGCGCGAGGCCGATGTTCGGGAGCTGCTCGAGCACGGCGCAATCGGCGGGGTCAATGGCCTTGCGGCGCTTCGTGACCGAGGTGCGGACGGAGGTGGCAGCCATCGGCGCGCTCCTCACATCAGCATGGTGTTGCGGATCAGACCGACCGCGAGGCCCTCGATCGCGAACGGACCGCTATCCTCTGTGACGAGGATCGTCTCGAAGTCGGGGTTCTCGGGGATCAGCTCGACCGTGCCGCGCACCCGGCGGAAGCGCTTGACGGTGACGTCCTCTCCCAGCCGGGCGACGACGATCTGGCCGTTCTTTGCGTCGGTGGCCTTCTGCACGGCCAGCAGATCGCCATCGAGGATGCCGGCGTCGCGCATGCTCATGCCGCGCACCTTGAGCAAGTAGTCGGGCCTGCGCGGGAACATGCTGGCCTCGACCGCGTAGGTCTGGTCGATGTGCTCCTGGGCCAGGATCGGGCTGCCGGCTGCGACCCGGCCGACCAGCGGCAGCATCAGCTGCGACAGGCTGGGCAGCGGCAGGCTGAACTGCTTGTGGCGCTGCTCGTTGAGTGTGCGCAATGTGTCAGACTGAAGCCGGATGCCGCGCGAGGTGCCGCCCACCAGTTCGATCACGCCCTTGCGGGCGAGCGCCTTCAGGTGCTCCTCGGCGGCGTTGGCAGAACGGAAGCCCAGTTCGGCGGCGATCTCCGCGCGCGTCGGCGGCGAGCCGCTGCGCTGGATCGCGCTCTGGATCAGCTCGAGGATCTGCTGCTGGCGGGCGGTGAGTTTGGGGCTGTCTTCCAAGGGGCGCTCCTGGCGACTGTCGCTGGAAATTTATCCAGTATCTGTATTTTTATCCAGTCTGGTGTGCCGATGCAAGCTTCTTTGTCTTCCGTCGCGCCGCGCGTGGTGATCCTCGCGACCGGCGGCACGATTGCCGGTACGGCAGGCTCGGGCGACGGCGCGCTGGGCTATCGGTCGGCACAGCTCGGTGTCGAGGCGCTGATCGCCGCGGTCCCGGCGTTGGCGGGGCGGGTTCTCGAGGCCGAGCAGGTCGCGCAGGTCGACAGCAAGGACATGGGCGTGGACCTCTGGCGCGACCTGGTGGTGCGCATCGAGCACCAGCTCGCTCGGTCCGAGGTCGCCGGTGTCGTGATCACGCATGGCACCGACACGCTCGAGGAGACCGCCTACCTGCTGCAGCGCGTGCTGGCGCCGTCAAAGCCGGTGGTGCTGACCGCGGCGATGCGCCCGGCGACGGCGCTGCAGGCCGACGGTCCGCAGAACCTACTCGATGCGGTGACGCTCGCGGCCCTTCCTGAGGCGCGGGGCGTGGTCGCGGTCGTGGCCGGCACGGTGCACGGCGCCCTGGAGGTTCGCAAGGTGCAGACCTATCGGCTCGACGCCTTCGGCTCCGGCGAGGCCGGGCCGATCGCCGTGATCGAGGGCGGGACGCTGCGGCGGTTTCGCGACTGGCCCGCCGGGGTGGCGCTCGGCAGCGCGGTGCTGGGGACCGGGCCATGGCCGCGCGTCGAGATCGTCGCCAGCCATGCCGGTGCCGACGGGCGTCTGGTCGAGGCGCTGCTGGCCCAGGGTGTCGACGGCCTGGTGGTCGCCGGCACCGGCAACGCGACGCTGCACCAAGCGCTCGAGGCCGTGCTGCGCCGTGCCTCGGCGCAGGGCATCGAGGTGCGGCTGTGCACCCGTGTGCCCGAGGGTGGCGTGCGACCGAATGGCGCACAGTCCTGGCCGCTGGGCCAGGCGGCGACGCCGCAGCAGGAACGCATCGCACTGCAGCTCGAGCTGCTGCAGCGCCGCGCTCAACCGGGGCGCATGCGCTCGGTGGGCGGTGCCGGTGTGACCGGCTGAGCTGGCCAGCCCGGCAACAGCGCCTCGCGCTCGACGGCGCCGGGGCCGTGGCCGCGCTCGATCACGCGCGTCAGCAGTCCCTCGGTGCAGCGCTCGGTGATCACCAGCGTCGAGCAGCGTGTGCCGTAGCGGCCATCATCGGTGCGGATCCAGGCCGATGAGAGCGCGCGCTCGAACCCGATCGGCACACCGGTCGACGGCAGCGCGGAATCATCGGCCGGCGCCGGGTCGGCCAGGGCCGCGAAGAGCCGCTCGGCCAGTGCATCGGCGTCGGCGGCCAGCGCCAGCGCGGTGCGGAGGGCGGACTTCAACGACTCGACCTTGGGCCAGGGCGTGTCGAGAGCGGCGTTCGACAGCCCATAGAGCCTGTCGGCCAGGCGGCGGGGGACGACCGACAGCGGGCTGGCCCAGTGCCACTGGCCGGTGGCGGCATCGGCGGCGATCAGGTTGTAGCCGTTGTGGCCGGCCGTGGCCACGCGCGGCCAGTGCGCATCGAAGGGCTCGTCGCTGGCCAGCCACTGCGGCACCAGTTGACCGCGCGAGGGCGCGCCCGGGGCGTTTGCTCGTCCGTCGCGAACGTTGGTGACCAGAGCCAGCCGCCCGGTGGCGCTCAGGCCGAGCCAGGTCCCCCCGGCCTGCAGATCACGGCCGGCGAGCACCGCCGGCCCGCCCGCGGTCGTGGGCCACCAGCTCAGCGGTGCGGTCGGGCGCGCGAAGAACTCGTCACGGTTCGACGCCAGCACCAAGGGAAAGCGTTCGCTGCAGCCGAGTGCGAGCGCTACGAGGCACATGCGACGAAGTGCTCCACACGCCGCGGGCCGACGATCCAGTCATTGAGCACCTGGGCGGCGCGCTCGATCGCTGTGCCGACCGGCACCGGGTCGAGCCCGTCCGGCAGCGCATAGGTCTCCATCCAGGTGTTCAGGCCGTCGCGCAGTTCGGGACGGCCGAGCAGCCGCGCGCGCAGCCCCGGGCAGGCCCGACAGAGGTGGTGCTGCATCTCCAGCACCGCGTCGGCCAGGCGCTGGGCGTCCTCGGGGCGCGCCCGGTAGTAGACGAAGAGCTCGTGGCCGGCGGGGTTGGCGTGGCGCATCGTGGCCTCGTCTCAGGCCGTGGCGTCGGTGGGCAGCGGGTAGGGCAGGGGCCGGCGCTCGAGCAGCGGTCCGTCGGGTCCGCCCAGGTGCAGGTCGCCGCCCTCGAGCACCGCCAGCTTGATCTCGGCGATCAGGTCATGCCCACCGTCAGGCGCCGGGGCCGCCAGCGCGACCAGCCCGCTGGGCTGGCCGGCATCGCCGCTCCAGTACAGCTCCTGGCCGGCCAGGGGCGCCGCCGCCGTGTGCATCAGCACTGCGCGACGCTTGAGCGTGCCGCGGTACTGGCTGCGCGCGACGATCTCCTGCCCCGGGTAGCAGCCCTTGTGGAAGTTCACGCCGCCGACCAGTTCGTAGTTCAGCATCTGCGGCACGAAGGCTTCACTGGTGGCGGCCAGCACCGGCGCGACCCCGCTGCGCACCTCGAGCCAGTCCCAGTGGTCCAGCGGCAGCGCGGGCAGTGTCGCCAGCAGCGCCTCCGCCGCCGCGGCCGGGCCGGCCCACAGCCAGCGCGGCTGGCCTGCGCCGTCGGGCAGGCGCACCAGGTGGGCGCCGTCCGCGACATCGAGCTTGCGCCACACCGCGAGCGTGGCCGCCTGGCCGGGCAGTGCCGCGACCGCGGGCGCACCGGCCAAGCCAAGCAGCGCGATCGACGCGTCGGCCTCGGAGAGCACGGCCTTCGCCCGCAGCACGTACATGCGCAGGCGCTTGAGCGTCGGTGCCAGCACCTCGCGACGGCAGGCGAGCCAGAACTCGTCGTGCGCATGCTTGAAGCCGATCAGGCTGGCGTACATCCGTCCCTTGGCGGAGCAGTAGGCGGCGAGGCGCGCGTCGCCCAGCCCAAGGCCGGTGAAATCGTTGGTGAGCTGGCCGTGCAGGAAGGTCGCGGCGTCGGCGCCGGCGGCACGGATCAGGCCAGTGTGCGTGAGGCGCAGCGCGCCATGGACGTCACGGGCGGCGCTTGCAGAGGCAGAAGCAAAGGCGGACGAGGTCGGGGGCATTCGCTGATTATCATCAGCACAGCCATGCGAGACAGCCTGCCGAGATGATGCGTTTGCTGCTGCGAGGCCTGCTGGCGCTCGCGCTGCTGGCGGCCGCCGCGGCCCTCGGCATCGCGGTGTGGCTGAAGCAGCCGCTGACCCTTGCCGAGGGCACGGTGCGCTTCAGCGTCGAGGCCGGCATGTCCCCGCGCGAGATCGCGCAGGGCTGGGTGGCCGCCGGGGTGCAGACCGACGAATTCCTGCTCTACGAATGGTTCCGCTGGTCCGGCGAGGCGCGGCGCATCCGCGCCGGCACCTACGAGATCGGCCGTGGCATCACGCCGCCGGGCTTGTTGCGCAAGATGGTCAACGGGCTGACGGTGAACAGCACGGTGCGCTTCGTCGAGGGCTGGACCTTCCGCCAGCTGCGCGCCGAGCTCGCCGCCGCCGAGGGGCTGAAGCCGACGACACGCGCGATGAGCGACGCCGAACTGATGGCCGCGCTGGGGGCGCCGGGCGTTGCGCCGGAAGGGCGTTTCTTCCCGGACACCTACAGCTTCGCGCCCGGGACGACCGACCTCGCGGTGCTGCGGCAGGCCTATGCGGCCATGCAGCGCCAGCTCGACGAAGCCTGGGACGCGCGCGACCCGCAGACGCCGCTCAAGAGCGCGAGCGAGGCGCTGACGCTGGCCTCGATCGTCGAGAAGGAGACTGGCCTCGAGGCCGATCGCGCGCTCGTCGCAGCGGTGTTCGTCAACCGGCTGCGACTGGGCATGGCGCTGCAGACCGACCCGACGGTGATCTACGGCCTCGGTGAACGCTTCGACGGCAACCTGCGCAAGCGCGATCTGCTCGCCGACACACCCTACAACACCTACCTGCGCCCCGGTCTGCCGCCGACGCCGATCGCGCTGCCCGGGCGGGCCTCGCTGCTGGCGGCGGTACGGCCCCAGGCGAGCAAGGCGCTGTACTTCGTCGCCCGCGGCGACGGCAGCAGCGAGTTCAGCGTCACCCTGGCCGACCATAATCGCGCGGTGAACAAGTACCAGCGTGCTCCCGCGGCGCGCGGGGCCGGGCGGTGAGCGCCCTGGCCCCGCCAGCCGGCTGCCTGATCAGCTTCGAAGGCATCGACGGCGCCGGCAAGTCCAGCCACATCGACCATGTCGCCGCCCGCTGGCTGGCGCGCGGCCTGCATGTCGAGCGCAGCCGCGAGCCCGGCGGGACCCCGCTGGCCGAGGCGCTGCGCGAGCTGGTCCTGCAGCAGCCGATGGACGCGCTGACCGAGGCGCTGCTGATCTTCGCCGCCCGCCGCGACCACCTGCAGCAGCGCATCGAGCCGGCGCTGGCCGCCGGCGCCGTGGTGCTGTGCGACCGCTACACCGATGCCACCTTCGCCTACCAGGGCGCCGGCCGGGGGTTCGACCGCGCGGTGCTGGAGGCGCTCGAGCGCTGGGTGCAGCAGGGGCCGGCGGGGCTGCGCCAGCCCGATCTGACCTTCTGGTTCGACCTCGATCCGGCGATCGCCGCCGAGCGACTGAGCGCGGCCCGCGCACCGGACCGCTTCGAGCGCCAGGATCGCGCCTTCTTCGAGCGTGTGCGCGCCGGCTACGCGGCCCGGCTCGCGGCAGATCCAGGCCGCTTCGTGCGCATCGACGCGGCCCGGGCGCGCGACGAGGTCGCGGCCCAGATCGACGCGGCGCTGACCGCACGCGGCTGGTGAACATGGCCGAGCCGTTGCCCTGGATCGAGGCGCCGCTGCGGCAGGCGCTGCAGCAGGCGCGCGGCCACGCGCTGCTGATCCATGGGCCGCGCGGCGTCGGCCAGTTCGAGCTGGCGATGGCCATCGCCGCCGCCTGGCTGTGCGAGACGCGGCGCGGCGCGGCACCCGCCTGCGGCGACTGTGCCGGCTGCCGGCTCCTTGCCTCGCGCACCCACCCGGACCTGCAGGTGCTGCTGCCGGAGGCACTGCAGCTCGAGCTCGGCTGGACCGCTGGCGAGGAGGCCGCCGACGGCGAGGGCGGCAAGCGCAAGCCGAGCAAGGACATCCGCATCGAGCAGGTGCGCGCGGCGATCGGTTTCACCCAGCAGACCACGGCGCGGGGTGGCCCCAAGGTCGTGGTGATGTTCCCGGCCGAGCGCATGAACGCCGCCAGCGCGAGCGCGCTGCTCAAGACCCTCGAGGAGCCGCCGGGCCAGGCGCGCCTGCTGCTCGCCAGCGCGGCCGCTCAGCGCTTGCTGCCCACGGTGCGCAGCCGTTGCCAGGCGCTGCGGCTGGCGCCGCCGTCGGCCGAGCTCGCACAGGCCTGGCTGGCCGGGCAGGGCGCAGCCGAGCCCGCGGTGCTGCTCGCCGCGGCCGGCGGACAGCCGCTCGAGGCGCTTGATCGGCTCGCTCAGGGCCTCGATGCGGCGGCATGGCGACGGCTGCCGCGCGAGGTGATCGCGGGACAGTCGGCCACGCTGGCGGCCTGGCCGCTACCGCTGGCGGTCGACGCACTGCTGCGGCTGTGCCACGACGCGCTGGCGGTCGCGGTCGATGCCGCGCCGCGCTACTTCCCGGCCGAGATCGTGCCGCGCGGGGGGGAGGTGCCACGCATTGCCGAAGCCGCCCGCGAACTGCTGGCGGCCGCGAGCCGTGCCGAGCATCCCTGGAACGCCGCCCTGGCCGTCGAGGCCCTTGTCCAACGCACCCGGCGTGCATTGCTGCCCGGAAATCCAGGGGCCGACGCGGGAATCAGCGGCCGGCCATTGGCTACACTGGCTTCATGAGCGAGGTCGTCACCACGAAGGCGCTGTCGGCGGCGGCCAATGCCGTGCGCCCGAGCGTGATCCAGCTCGTGTTCCGCGAGAAGGGGGCGCTGTATGCGGCCTACATCTCGCTGTTCGCCGAGGGCGGCCTGTTTGTGCCGACGAGCCGTGACTACAAGCTCGGCGATGACATCTACCTGCTGCTGTCGCTCCCCGACGACCCGCAGCGCTATCCGGTGGCCGGCAAGGTGGGATGGATCACGCCGGCGAATGCCTCCGGCGGCCGCACCCAGGGGGTCGGCGTGCGCTTCCCGACCGACGAGAAGACCCGCATCCTCAAGGTGAAAATCGAGGAAATCCTCGGTACTTCGATCTCGTCGTCGAAGCCCACACAGACCATCTGAACGCCGCGCGGTGCGCGGCGTGCCCGCCGCGACCGCCCCGATGTTCGTCGACTCCCACTGCCACCTGAGCTTTCCCGAGCTGCGCGCCGCGCTGCCGGAGATCCGCAGCGCGATGGCGCGCGAAAACGTCGACCGTGCGCTGTGCATCTGCACCACGCTCGAGGAGTTCGACACGGTCCATGCGCTGGCGACGGCGCACGACAACTTCTGGTGCAGCGTCGGCGTTCATCCGGACAACGAGGGGGTGCGCGAGCCGAGCGTCGAGGACCTGCTGGCGCTGGCCGCCCGCCCCCGCGTGGTCGCGATCGGCGAGACCGGGCTCGACTACTACCGCCTGAACGGGCGCAGCCTCGCCGACATGGCCTGGCAGCGCGAGCGCTTTCGCGTGCACATCCGGGCGGCACGGGCCAGCGGGCTGCCGCTGATCATCCACACCCGCAGCGCCGCGGCCGACACGCTGGCGATCCTGACCGAGGAGGGCGGCAGCGCGCTGCGCGGGGTGTTCCACTGCTTCACCGAGACCCGCGAGGTGGCGCGCGAGGCGCTGGCGCTGGGCTTCATGATCTCCTTCTCGGGGATCCTGACCTTCAAGAACGCCACCGAGCTGAAGGAGGTCGCGCGCGAGGTGCCGCTGGAGCGCTGCCTGATCGAGACGGACAGCCCCTACCTCGCGCCGGTGCCCTACCGCGGCAAGACCAACAACCCCTCCTATGTGCCGCTGGTGGCTGCCGAACTGGCGCGGCTCAAAGGCTTGCCGGTGGAGGTCGTGGCGCAGGCGACGAGCGGCAACTTCGAGCGTCTGTTTGGTCTGGCGCCCGCGGTGTCCGTGGCGAAATATTGATAGTAAAAAATGAAGTATTTCGCCTATCTGGTTGTCGTTGCTTCATTAATCGGCGGCGGCCGCGCCGAATCGGCCGATTGGGTGCGCGCCGTGATCCGCGATGACGCGGCGGCACTGCAGCGCCTGATCGCACAGGGCACCGACCCCAACGAGGTCGATGAGAACGGCCAAAGTGCCATCGGGCGAGCCCTGCTCGGCGAGTCCTATGGCGTGGCGCTGGTGCTGGCGCGCCACCCCAAGCTGGAAGTCGATCGCCCCAACCGTGCTGGAGAAACCGCGCTGATGCTCGCCGCCCTGAAGGGGCGCGAGGACATCATGCGCGTACTGATCGACCGCGGAGCGGCGCTCGACCCGCCGCAAGGCTGGACGCCGCTGCACTATGCCGCGGCCGGCGACGCACTGCCGGTGCTGCGGATGCTGCTCGGGCACCAGGTTCGCGTCGACCCGATCGCTCCGAACGGCCGCACGCCGCTGATGCTGGCGGCGGCCTATGCGAGCGAGGAGGTGGTGGACACGCTGCTGTCCGCCGGGGCCGATGCGGGAACCCGGGAGCCGCAGGGGCGGCGAGCGGCCGATTTCGCGCGCTCGGCCAGCCGGGATCGCCTGGCCGAGCGCCTGGAGGCGCTCGCAGGGCGAGCGCGCTGACGGCCTGTCAGACGGATTCCGACAGCAGGGCTGGCGCTGGGCCGACTTCAGCGGCGCGGGGTCGCTGCCTACATTGGAGGCATCACAGTCGCACAACGAGGTGCACCATGCTGCCGACCCGGACCACGAACAACCCGTTCGCCCTGATGATGGAGCCTGAGGCGGTCCTTCGGGCGATGGCAGGCTCCGACCGCCTGGCGCGCTT
>DATMJX010000323.1:0-2640 GCA_035553715.1 Methylibium sp. | reverse complement strand
TCATCCCGCAGCAGGCGCTGGTGATGCGCGAGGGCTTCAGCTACGTGTTCCGCATCAACCCGGACAACCGCGTCACGCAGCTGAAGGTGCAGCCCGGCCGCCTGGCCGCCGAGCAGGTGGAGATCGTCTCCGGCCTGCCCGCCGATGCGCGCCTGGTCGCGAGCGGCGCCGCCTTCCTCAACGACGGCGACCTGGTGCGCGTGGTCGCTGACGCGCCCGCGGCGGCGCGCCCGGCGTCGGCGGCCAAGCGCTGAAGGGCACGCCATGACGACGCTCAATGTCTCCGCCTGGTCGATCCGCAACCCCATCCCGGCGGTGATGCTGTTCGTGCTGCTCACCTTCGGCGGGTTCCTGTCCTTCTCGCTCATGAAGGTGCAGAACTTCCCGGACATCGACCTGCCCACCGTCACCGTCACGGCGACGCTGCCCGGCGCGGCACCGGGGCAGCTCGAGACGGACGTCGCGCGCAAGATGGAGAACTCCATCGCGACCGTGCAGGGCCTGAAGCACATCTACACCAAGGTGCAGGACGGGGTGGTCACGATCACGGCCGAATTCCGCCTCGAGAAGCCGGTGCAGGAAGCGGTCGACGACGTGCGCTCGGCGGTGTCGCGCGTGCGCGCCGACCTGCCGGCCGACCTGCGCGACCCCATCGTGAGCAAGATGGACCTCGCCAGCCAGCCGGTGCTCGCGTTCACGATCTGGTCGCCGCAGATGGACGAGGAGGCGCTGTCCTGGTTCGTGGACAACGAGGTCTCGCGCAAGCTGCTCGCGGTGCGCGGCGTCGGCGCGGTCAACCGCGTCGGCGGCGTGAACCGCGAGATCCGCGTCGCGCTCGACCCGCTGCGGCTCGAATCGCTGGGCGTGACCGCCGCCGACATCTCGCGGCAGCTGCGCCAGGTGCAGACCGAGAGCGCCGGCGGCCGGACCGACCTTGGGCAAGGCGAGCAGCCTGTGCGCACCATCGCCACCGTGCAGACGGCGCGCCAGATCGCCGACATGCACATCGCCCTGCCGCCGGTGCCCGGCGGCGCGGGGCGCACGATCAAGTTTTCCGACGTCGCGACGGTGAGCGACACCATCGCCGAGCCGCGCGCGGCCGCGCTCCTGGACGGCAAGCGCGTGGTCGGCTTCGAGGTGGCGCGCAGCCGCGGCGAAAGCGAGGTCGCTGTGGGCGCGGCCGTGCACAAGGCGCTGGACGAGCTCAAGGCGCAGCACCCGGGGCTCGAGCTGGTGCAGGCCTTCGACTTCGTCACGCCGGTCGAGGAGGAGTACGAGGGCTCGCTCAAGCTGCTGTACGAGGGCGCGCTCCTGGCGGTGCTGGTCGTGTGGCTGTTCCTGCGCGACTGGCGCGCGACCTTCGTGTCCGCGGTGGCGCTGCCGATGTCGGTGATCCCGGCCTTCATCGGCATGTACCTGCTCGGGTTCTCCATCAACGTCGTGACGCTGCTGGCGCTGTCGCTGGTGATCGGCATCCTCGTCGACGACGCGATCGTGGAGGTCGAGAACATCGTGCGGCACCTGCGCATGGGCAAGTCGCCGTACCAGGCGGCGATGGAAGCGGCCGACGAGATCGGGCTGGCGGTGATCGCCACCACCTTCACGCTGATCGCCGTGTTCCTGCCCACCGCCTTCATGAGCGGCATCGCCGGCAAGTTCTTCAAGCAGTTCGGCTGGACGGCGTCGCTGGCGGTGTTCGCCTCGCTGGTCGTGGCGCGCATGCTCACGCCGATGATGGCGGCGTACATGCTCAAGCCGATCGTGACGGCGCACCGCGAGCCGAAGTGGCTGCAGATCTACATGCGCGCGGTGGGCTGGAGCATGCGCCACCGCCTGGCGACCTTCATCCTGTCGGCGCTGTTCTTCGTCGGCTCGATCATGCTGATCCCGCTGCTGCCCACGGGCTTCATCCCGCCCGACGACAACTCGCAGACGCAGGTGTACCTCGAGCTGCCGCCGGGCTCGACGCTGCAGCAGACGCTCGCCAGCGCCGAACAGGCGCGCCAGATGGTGATGAAGGTGGACCACGTCAGGAGCGTCTACACGACGATCGGCGGCGGCAGCGCGGGCGCGGACCCGTTCGCCTCCTCGGGCGCAGCGGAGGCGCGCAAGGCCACGCTCACGATCCAGCTCGCACCGCGCGGCGACCGGCCGCGCAAGCAGGGCATCGAGAACCAGATGCGCCAGGCCCTCGAGCAGCTGCCCGGCGTGCGCTTCAAGGTCGGCCTGGGCGGCTCGGGCGAGAAGTACGTGCTGGTGCTCACCGGCGAGGACCCGCACGCGCTCACGGCCGCCGCGCTCGCCGTCGAGAAGGACCTGCGCACCGTCCCCGGCCTGGGCAGCATCGCGTCCACGGCCAGCCTGGTGCGCCCCGAAGTCACGGTGCGGCCCGACTTCGCGCGCGCCGCCGACCTGGGGGTGACCAGCAGCGCCATCGCGGAAACCCTGCGCGTGGCCACGGCGGGCGACTACGACGTCGCGCTGCCCAAGCTGAACCTCGCGCAGCGCCAGGTGCCCATCGTCGTGAAGCTCGAGGAGTCGGCGCGCAAGGACCTCTCGGTCCTGGAACGCCTGGCGGTGCCCGGCGCGCGCGGCCCGGTGATGCTCGGCCAGGTCGCCTCGATGGAACTCGCCGGGGGC
>DATMJX010000322.1:0-9188 GCA_035553715.1 Methylibium sp. | reverse complement strand
CTCTGCGGCCTACCTGCCCTGCCCATGACCACCACACCTCCTTCCGCGCCTGCCCACGGCACGCTCAGCTATGAACAGTCCGGCGTCAACTACGACCTGATCGACCCGCTGAAGGTCGCCGCGCAGCGCGCCGCCAAGGCGACCGCAGCCAACCTGGCCGCCCACGGCTTCGGCGAGGTCGCGGCCTCGCGCGGCGAGTCGGCCTACGTGGTCGACGTCGGCCCCTTCTACCTGGCGAGCATCGTCGAGTGCCTGGGCTCCAAGGCCCTGGTGGCCGACGAGATGCGCGCGCTGACCGGGCGCAGCTGGTATGCCGGCATCGCCCAGGACACGATCGCGATGGCGATCAACGACCTGATCACCGTCGGCGCGACGCCGCTGGTGGTGCAGGCCTACTGGGCTGCCGGCGGCAGCGAGTGGTTCGGCGACGCGCAGCGCGCCCAGGCGCTGGTCGAAGGCTGGAAGCAGGCCTGCGACGTGTGCGGCGTGGCCTGGGGCGGCGGCGAGACGCCGGCGCTGGCCGGCATCGTCGAGGCCGGTCGCATCGACCTCGCGGCCTCGTGCACCGGGCTCGTCAACCCGAAGCAGCGGCTGTCGCTCGGCGACGCGCTGGCGCCCGGCGACGCGATCGTGCTGCTGGCCTCCAGCGGCATCCACGCCAACGGCCTGAGCCTGGCGCGCAAGCTGGTCGAGCGGCTGCCGCAGGGCTACCTCACCGAGATCGCGCCGGGCCTGAGCTACGGCGAGGCGCTGCTCGCGCCGACCACGCTGTACTCGCCGGTCACCGAGGCCCTGTGGAAGGCCGGCATCGTGCCGCACTACAGCGCCAACATCACCGGCCACGGCTGGCGCAAGCTGCTGCGCCACCCGGCGGCACACACCTACCGCATCCACACTGTGCCGCCGGTGCCGCCGGTGCTGCGCTTCATCGCCGAGCAGGCCGGCCACGACGCGCGCGAGGCCTATTCGACGCTGAACATGGGCGCGGGCTTCGCGCTGTTCGTCGCCGCCGCCGATGCCGAACGCACCGTCGCGGTCGCGAAGGCCAGCGGCGTCGAGGCCTGGATCGCCGGCGCGGTCGAGGCGGGACCGAAGCGGCTGCTGATCGAGCCGATCGGCGTGCAGTTCGGCGACGACGATCTCCAGCTGCGCTGACGGCACGGGGCTGCGAGCCCCGCGTCGCGCAAGCCCGCGACCCGCGGTCTCGCCCGGTTTCTCGTCGTGCCCCGGCGCGGGCCACGCGCCTCACCGCCTACAATCCGCCTCGACGGGCCTCCCCGCATGGGGGCGCGGCCAACCGGGTCAGGTCGGGAACGAAGCAGCCCTAACCGTTAGCTCTCAGTGCCGGGGGTAAGGCTCGTCACCTTTCCCAGTGCGGCACCTCAGCCTCCGCTGGCCTGTCGGAACGCCATCACGGCCTGGTTGCGCAGCGTGCGCAGCAGCGACAGCTCCTTCTCGCCCAGCGCGATCGCGCCGGCCTCGGCCTTGTCGGCATAGATCAGGCCGACCGGCGCCCCCTTGACCATCAGCGGCAGCAGCAGGAAGGCTGGCGCATCGACCGCCTTCAGGTACCAGGCCGGCAGTCGCCCGCGCATCGCCGGCGTGGTGGCGTCGGCGATCAGCGTGTCGGCCCCCTTCAGGCAGACCGCACTGAACAGGTCCGGCGACGCGCCGGGCGCGAGCCGCGTCGCAACGCGGAAGGCATCGCGCAGCGCGTCGTCGCCCTCGCCGAGCATGAAGCGGCCGGCCAGCGCGCCGGTCTTGGCGTCGCGCAGGCAGAACAGCACGCGGCGAAAGCCCAACGCGCGGTACATGGTCTCGAGGATCATGCGCAGCACCTCGCCGAGCTTGAACTCCTCGACCATGCTGTTGGTGATGTCCTGGATGCCCGCCGCGAGCACCGCGGCCGGGTCGGCGGCGGCCGGGCGATCGCGCCCCTGGGCCTCGGCCAGTTCCATCGCCGCCTCGGCATTGGGCGCGGCGAGCGCGATGTCGGACAGCGTGTCGGGCGCCGCGCTCGGCGAGGGCGACGGTGACCGCGCTGGCTCGACCGGGCGCGGCGCGAGCAGTCTTTCGGCCGGCGAGCCGGGCTTGACCCGCAGCTCCAGGCCGTTCGACAGCTCGGTCAGCCGCTCGCGCGAGCGCCCCACGGCCGCCAGCAGTTCGCGCGGCGCGACGCCGAGCGCCGCGGCGTGGCGCTCGGCCAGCTCGGCGATGCGCGCGGCCGCCTCCTCGGGCGGGTGGTGCAGCAGCGTGTCGGCCACGTCGTTGGCCGCCGAGGCCAGCCAGCGCAGCCGCTCGGGCAGCGCGGCCGGCGGCTGGCTCGGCGGCGGGCCGCCGGCCGCGCGCATGCAGCGCTGCAGCGTGTCGGGCAGGCCCCAGTGGCGCGCAACGCCCAGGCCCAGCTCCTCGTAGCTCAGGCCCAGCACCTGGTTCGAGGCCGTGGCCTCGGGCAGCGCGGGCCGGGATCGCTCGCCGGCGATCGGCTCGCCGGGGTGCACGAGGCGGCGCACCTGCTCGGCCTCCTCGGGGAAGTAGAACTCGCACAACAGCCGCCCGAGGTTGCGGAACATCGCGCCGAGGAAGGCCTCCTCGACGACGCCATGCGCGCCGGCCAGCCGGGCCATCGAGCCCGGCACCAGCTCCTCGGCCAGCGTGCCGGCCAGCAGCGCGCGCAGGAACTCCTGGCGGATCTGCTGCGCGTGGCGCTTGTCGTTCATGTGCTCGACCAGCACCAGCGACAGCGCGAGGTTGCGCACGCCGGCGAAGCCCATCAGCGCGACCGCGCGCGACACCGTGCTGATGCTGCCGCCGCCGGCGCTGCCGTAGTGCGCCGAGTTGACCAGGCGCAGCAGCTTGTGGGTCAGCGCGACGTCCTTGAGGATCTCGCCGGCCAGCGTGCCGAGGTTCTCGTTCTCCGAGGCCGCGACGCGCTGGATGCGCGCGACCGAGTCCGACAGCGCCGGGAAGTCGCTCTTGTGGCGCATGCGGCGCAGCAGGAAGTCGAGCGCGCCGGCCTTGGCCTTGCCGTCGGCGGCGCCCTCGTCGGCCGGCGCGGCCAGCGGCTGCAGCCAGGCGCGCAGCGCGTCGCGCAGCTGTCCGGCGTCGGCGTAGCGACGCGAGGGGTCACGGGCCAGCGCGCGCTGCACGATCGCGCGCAGCGCGTCGTCGAGCGGCTGCGGCATCTCGTCGGGCAGCGCCAGATCGGTGGCGGCGATGCGCTTCATCACCGCCTTGGCGTCGGTCTCGCCCACCAGCGCGCGGCCGAGCATCAGCTCGGCCAGCAGCAGGCCAAGCGCGAACACGTCGACGGCCGGCGTCGGCGCCTCGCCGCGCAGCGTCTCGGGGGCAAGATAGCGCGGCGTGCCGGCCGCCAGCGCCGCCATGCCGCTGCGCGCCGCGATGCCGAAGTCGGTGACGCGCGCACGGCCGGCGCCATCGATCATCAGGTTCGAGGGCTTCAGATCGCGGTGCACCAGCCCGGCCGCATGCGCCTGCGCCAGCGCGTCGAGCACGCCGAGCAGCCACTCGACCGCCTCGCGCGGCGCGAAAGCGCCGTGTTCCTTCAGATGCAGGTCGAGCGTTGCGCCGGGCACGTACTCGAACACCAGATAGGGCTGGGCCTGCTCGCCCTCGCCGTGCAGGTCGGCCTCGAACACCGGCACGATGTGCGGGTGGTTCAGCGCCGCGACGTGGCGTGCCTCGCTCAGCCAGTCGCCGAGGCCGCCCGAATCGTGGGCAGCGCCGGGCCCCATCAGCTTGAGCGCGACATCGCGGGCGAGCCGCGCGTCGTGCGCGAGCCAGACGGTGCTCTGCGCGCCGCGGCCGAGCACACGCTTGAGGTCGAAGCGGCCGATGCGTTGGGCCGTGGCTGTGCTCATGTCGTGGGGAGGGCCGATCAGGCCACGGGTTGGACAGGCCGCGCCGCGCGGTCGACGGCCAGGCGGGCGCTCTGCACCGCGTTGGCTAGCTCGTTCGGGCCGAGCACCAGCGCCCGCACATAGCGTTGGGTGACGCGCGCGATCGCCGCGGCGGCGCCGGCGCCGCGCGTGTGCGCCGCGACCACCGCCTCGGCCGCGGCACTGGCCAGCAGGCGCAGCATCTCGTTGCGATGGTCTGGCGGGCGCACCGGTGCCCCCACGGGCACGCGGCGCATCGCATGCAGCATGGCCTCGTCCAGGCCCCAGTGGCGCGCCACGGCCACCGCGAGTGCCTCGACATCGACGCCGATCACGGCATGCGCGGCCGCGACCTCGTCCATCGGTCGCACGGCGGGCTCGGGATCGACCAGCCGGCGGATCTGCTCGGCCTCGTCGGGAAAGTGGTAGCGCATCAGCAGCGGGCCCAGGTGCTGCAGCAGGCCGACCAGGTAGGCGAGTTCGCCGTCCATGTCGGCCGGGCACAGGATGCGCGCCACGTGCGCCGCCATCCTGGCACGGCGCAGCTCTTCGGCCAGCAGCTCGGCCGCGGCCGGTGCCAAGGCCCCGGGCCAGGGCTTCAGCGCCGCGGCACTGCGGCGCAGGTTCAGCAGCCCGATCAGCTGCACCGCGCGGCGCACCGTCACGACCGCGGCGTCGCCGGCACTGCCGAACTGCGCGGTGTTGACCTGGCGCAGCAGCTCGAAGGCCAGCGCCGGGTCCTGCAGGATCACCTCGGTCACCTCGTCGAGCTTCTGCTGCTCCATCGCGACGACCTCGGCCAGCCGACCGGTCAGACCCGGCAGCGCCGGCAGGTGGCCGATGCGGTGCAGGCGGTCGAGCAGCAGCGCGAGCACGCCGTCGCCGCCCTCGGCCTGCGCGTCGATCCAGCCCTGCAGCGCGCGCTGCAGGCTGCGCGCGCTCAGGTAGCGGCGCTGCGGCTCGTGCTCGACCGCGCGGTTGGCGATCGCGCGCAGCGCCTCGGGGATCGGCTGCGGCACGCTCCAGCCCAGGCGCACGATCTCGTGCTCCAGGCGCTGCACCGCGGTCGGGAAATCCTTCTCGTCGAGCGCCGGCGTGCCGGTGAGCAGCCGGTGCAGCAGCAGGCCGGCCGTCAGCACGTCGCGCTCGCTGGCGGCGCGCTGGGAACGCAGCGTGGCCGCATCGACGGCCAGCGCGCCCTGTCCCGCCATGCCGTCGGCGCCGTCGATCCCCTGCCCCGCCAGCGGCAGCAGCACCGCCCGGCCCTGCGGGTCGATCAGCACGGTGTGCAGCCCGATGTCGCCGTGCAGCGCCCCGCCTTCATGCAGGAAGGCCAGCCCCTGGAGCAGCTCACCCAGCCATTGCGCGGCCTGCTGTGGCCCCGGCGCGTCGCCCGTGGCCAGGTGTTCCTCGAGCGTCACACCCTGGCCGCGCGCGGTCGCGACGAAGGGCCAGCGGTCCTCGACACCGACCTCGAGCACCGGCGCGAGCTGCGGATGCTGCAGCCGCGCCGCGTGGCGCGCGTGGCGCAGCCAGGCCTCGAGATCGGCCGGCTGCTGGCGCGGCATCAGCAGGTGCAGCTCGGTGTCGTGCTGCGGGTCGTGGGCCAGCCACAGCATGCTCGCGCTGCTCTTGCCGAGCAGCTGGCGCAGCTCGAAGCGGCCGAGCCGGCGCGACGCAGCGGCAGGACGCGTGGGAGACGGGGCGGCGACAGTCATGTCCGGAACACGGGCGGGGGCAGGCGTGGCAGGTGACACTCTCGCGATTGGAAAGCCCGCCGGGCCTCGCCGAACGTGGGAACTGCGGGTCGGCAGGGGTTCAATTCCGCGACCAACGAGCGCCTCTCATGAACATCACCCTGCTCGGCACCGGCCTGATGGGCGCGCCGATGGCGCGTCGCCTGTGCGCCGCCGGCCTGCCCGTCACCGTCTGGAACCGCACCCGCGCCAAGGCCGAGGCCCTGCGGGGCGCCGGCGCGCGTGTCGCCGACAGCGCCGCCGAGGCGGTGCGCGGCGCCGACCTCGCGATCACCATGCTCGAGCACGGCGACGCCGTCCACGATCTGCTGTTCGGCCAGGGCCTGGCCGACGTGCTGCCGCGCGGCGCGCTGCTGGTCGACATGAGCTCGATCCGCCCGGCGCAGGCGCGCACCCACGCAGCGGCGCTCGCCGAACGCGGCATCGCCCACCTCGACGCCCCGGTCTCCGGGGGGACCGTCGGCGCCGAGGCCGGCACGCTCGCAATCATGGTCGGTGGTGCCGCGGCCGACTTCGCGCGCGCGCACGCGGTCTTCGCGCCACTTGGCCGCGCGACCCATGTCGGCCCCCACGGCGCCGGCCAGCTCGCCAAGCTGGCCAACCAGATGATCGTCGGCATCACCATCGGCGCGGTCGCCGAGGCCCTGCTGCTGGCCGAGCGCGGCGGCGCCGACCCGGCCAAGGTGCGCGAGGCACTGCGGGGCGGCTTCGCCGACAGCCGCATCCTCGAGGTCCACGGCCAGCGCATGGTGACGCACGACTTCGCCAAGCGCGCCGCGATCACGGTGCAGCTCAAGGACCTGCGCAATGCGCTGGCGACCGGCGCCGAGTTCGGCTTCGACGCCCCGATCACGACGCTGTTCGAGCAGCTCTACGCCGACGCCGCGGCCCACGGCTGGGCCGATGCCGACCATGCCGGACTGTGGCTCGAACTGGCCCGCCGCAACGGCCTGGGCGAGACCTGAGCGCGATTCGGCTACAATCTTGGTCTGCGTTGGGGGGGTAGCTCAGCTGGGAGAGCGTCGCGTTCGCAATGCGAAGGTCGGGAGTTCGATCCTCCTCCTCTCCACCAAACGTACTTAAGGCCTTGCTCTGCAAGGCCTTTTTCTTTGGCTCGATCGATCAGCGCGGGATGTCCCGGCCGTGCGCCGGGAGGGGCTTCCGAGCGCCTGCGGTCCCTGTCAGCGCACGGCGGCGCGGCGTATGCGGCGCCCCACCGAAGGCCGATCGCCGCCCCGCCGCACGAAGACCCCATGCCGGATCTCGAAACGACGGGGGTCGGGCGCAGTCACCCGCCGGGAGGAACAGGCCGCCCGCGGCTGTCGCGGCTGTCGCGGCAGGCGGCCCTGCAGCGCCAGCGCGAGGAGGCGCCGCTGGCATCAGCAGAGGCCAGCCCGAGATCGACCGGATCAGCGCTGCAACTGCGCGAGAGGAATCTCGAAATCGTCCTCGATATCTTCCGGGCACGAAATGACCGCCACGGGATGATTGGGCCATTGGCGGGTCTGCTGCTGCAGAGACGCCAAGGCATCAGGGGCGCCGGTATGGAGGACGGCGTGCGGCAGAGGGTCTGGCACCGCGTCCGTGGAGGGATGCCAGTCGGTCAGCGTGACTTGCGATTTGACCAGGCTGGGCAACCCGACCCGCAGCGCCTGGGTCTGCACGGGATCCTCCGGCTGTGCGCGAGGCCAGAGTACGCCGTTGCCTGCCGTCAGCGCGGCCAGGGTTTGCGCCAGCAGGCTGTCCTGGTTGTCGGCCAGGCACAGCACCATGCCCAGGGGGGTGGAATCGGGCACCTGGTCGGTCAAGCGCTCGGCGTAAGCCGCCAGCGGCTCCATGCTCTGGGCCTCCAGCCAGCGGTGGAAATTCTCCAGTAGCTCGTCGATATCGAATTCGGTCTCGCTCATACGAGGGTCTCCTGATTTTTTGCCGATCGAGTGGGGCGATCCGGCTTGTTCACCGTCGGTGACGGTCCGGGCTCGAACTGAGAGCCGCCGGAGGTTAGCTGGGAAGGTCATTGGGTGGCGCCATGTAGGGTCTTGTCCGCTGCGCCGTCACCCTGGACCGCCCGGCCGAACGCGACACGCATAGTCATTGCGAACTAGGCGCGGGCCGACGCCCATCGTCCGTCCGGCTCGGCCTCGCTGCCCTCCCGGTGGATGGCCGCCCCCCGGTGTTCGCCGGACAGTCTCGTCATCCCCCGACGAGTTCGCCCATGGCCACTTCTTCCACCCCCATCCCGCGCCAGGCCTGGAGCGTGCTGATCGTCAGCACGCTGGCCTTCACCGTGTGTTTCATGGTCTGGATGATGTTCGGCGTCATCGGCATCCCGCTGAAGAAGACGCTGGGCCTGAACGCGACCGAGTTCGGCCTGCTCACCGCAACGCCGGTGCTGACCGGCTCGCTGGTGCGCGTGCCGCTGGGCATCTGGACCGACAAGTACGGCGGGCGCATCGTGATGACGGTGCTGATGGCCGCCACGGTGCCGGCGATCTGGCTGATGGCCTACGCGACGGCCTACTGGCACTTCCTGGTCATCGGCCTGTTCGTCGGGCTGGCCGGCGGCGCCTTCTCGGTCGGCACGCCCTATGTCGCGCGCTGGTTCCCGAAGCAGCGCCAGGGCATGGCGATGGGCGTCTATGGCGCCGGCAACTCGGGCGCGGCGGTGAACAAGTTCGTCGCGCCGGCGCTCGTCGTCGCCTTCGGCTGGACCATGGTGCCGCAGGTCTATGCCGCGGTGATGCTCGGCACGGTCATCGTGTTCTGGCTGTTCAGCGCCAGCGACCCGAAGCATCTGGTGCCGTCGAACACCAAGTTCGGCGACCAGCTCAAGGCGCTGAAGGACCCGAAGGTGCTGAAGTACTGCCAGTACTACAGCATCGTGTTCGGCGGCTACGTCGCGCTGTCGCTGTGGATGGTGCAGTACTACGTCGGCGAGTACGGTCTGGACATCCGCGTCGCGGCGCTGCTGGCGGCCTGCTTCAGCCTGCCCGGCGGCGTGCTGCGCGCGATTGGCGGCGTGCTGTCGGACAAGTACGGCGCCCATGCCGTCACCTGGTGGGTGATGTGGGCCAGCTGGGTCTGCCTGTTCCTGCTGAGCTATCCGCAGACCGACTTCACGGTGCTGACGGTGGACGGCCCGAAGACCTTCCACATCGGCCTGAACGTCGTCGCCTTCACGGCGCTGATGTTCCTGCTCGGCATCGCCTGGGCCTTCGGCAAGGCCAGCGTCTTCAAGTACATCAGCGACGACTACCCGCACAACATCGGCGCGATCAGCGGCATCGTCGGCCTGGCCGGCGGCCTGGGCGGCTTCGTGCTGCCGATCCTGTTCGGCCTGCTGATGGACCTCACCGGCATCCGCTCGAGCGCCTTCATGCTGATGTACGGCGTGGTCTGGGTCTCGCTGATCTGGATGTACTGGACCGAGGTGCGCCGCACCGAAGTCATGGGCGACAAGGCCACCGCCTTCAGCCTCAAGGGCTGAAACCCGATCAACAGCCATTTCCAAGGAACCACCATGAACACCACC
>DATMJX010000321.1:0-3860 GCA_035553715.1 Methylibium sp. | reverse complement strand
GTCGGGTGGGGCGTGGCGCTGGTTCAGAACGGCGCGTCCGGATCCTTCTTCGAGGCGTCGGCGTCGGTCTTGCGGATGCGCACCGCGGCCTTCTTCGCCGGCTTGGCCAGGGCGGCCGGCGCGGCGGCCACTCCGCCGTCGACGAAGGCCTGGGTCGCGTCCGCTGGGGCCGACGCCGGCTTCGCGGCCGGTGCGTCGACGTCCTTGATGACCTTGGTGTAGGGCGCGAGGATGCTGACCAGCTGGCCGTAGATCTTCGGGTTGCCGGCGACGATCTCGCGCTGGTAGAGGAAGTCCGACTCGCCGGTGAAGTTGCCGATCAGGCCGCCGGCCTCGGTGACCATCAGCGAGCCGGCGGCGATGTCCCAGGGGTTCAGCCCGGTCTCGAAGAAGCCGTCGTACCAGCCGGCCGCCACGTAGCACAGGTCCAGCGCCGCGGCGCCGGGGCGGCGCAGGCCGGCGCAGTGCTGCATGACCGCCTCGAACATCTTCAGGTAGCGCTTGAAGTTGTCGCCCTTGCGGAAGGGGAAGCCGGTGCCGATCAGCGATTCGAGCAGGCGGGTGCGCTTGCTGACGCGCAGGCGCCGGTCGTTCAGGTAGGCGCCGCGGCCCTTGGAGGCGTAGAAGAGGTCGTTGCGCGCCGGGTCGTAGACGACGGCCTGCTGCACCTGGCCGCGGTGCGCGAGCGCGATCGACACCGCGTAGACCGGGAAGCCGTGGATGAAGTTGGTGGTGCCGTCGAGCGGATCGATGATCCACAGGTACTCGCTGTCCTTGGCACCGCGGCTGCGCCCCGACTCCTCGGCCAGGATGGCGTGGCCGGGGTAGGCCTGCAGCAGCACGTCGATGATGGCCTGCTCGGCGGCCTGGTCCACCTCGGTGACGAAGTCGTTGTGCGACTTGGCCGTGACCGCCACGCGCTCGATGTCCAGCGCGGCCCGGTTGATGATCGCCCCGGCCGCGCGGGCGGCCTTGATGGCGGTGTTGAGCATCGGGTTCAGCGACTGGGACATGGCAGGGGCCCGCGCGGGGCGGTGCAAAGGTGGACTGGCGGGGACAAAGAGCACGGCGCCGGGGAGGTGGCACCGATAATTTGCAACGATTTTAGCCGCGCGTGCGATGACCCACCCCGACCCGACCCGCTTCATCCTGGTGCAGACGAGCCACGCCGGCAACATTGGCGCAGCGGCGCGGGCGATCAAGGTGATGGGCTTCGGGCGGCTGGTGCTGGTGGCGCCGCGCTTCGCCGACGTGCTCAGCCACGAGGAGACCGTCGCGATGGCCAGCGGCGCGGCCGACGTGCTGGCGCGCGCCCGGGTCGTCGGCACGCTGGCCGAGGCGCTGGAGGGCGTGGCCTACGCCTGCGCGACCGCGATGACGCCGCGCGACTTCGGTCCGCCCACGCAGGCGCCGCGCACGCTGCTGCCGGGGCTGGCGGCCGGCGAGGCGAGCGTCGGCTTCGTGTTCGGCTCGGAGCGCTACGGCCTGGCGAACGAGGACGTCTACCGCTGCCATGCCTGCCTGAGCATCCCCACCGCCCCCGATTACGGCTCCCTGAACCTCGCCCAGGCGGTGCAGCTCGTCGCCTACGAATGGCGCCAGGCGCTCGGCGGCTTCCCGGTCGTGCCGCGCACGCCGGACGCGGCCCTGGCCGACGGCGCGGCGGTGCAGGGCCTGCTGGAGCACTGGCAGCGCGCGCTCGTGCACATCGGTCACCTCGACCCGGCGGCGCCGAAGAAGCTGATCCCGCGCGTCAACCAGCTGCTCAACCGCGCGGCGCTGACGCAGGAGGAAGTGCACCTGCTGCGCGGCATCGCGACGACGCTGCTCAAGCGCCGAGGGCCAAGCCCCTGACGGTCTCGCAGCAGGGCCGCTGGCTACACTGAAACACCGCGTTCTTGAGACCTTCCATGTTCAGCCGCCTCCGCGAAGACATCGCCGCCATCGTCGAACGCGACCCGGCCGCGCGCACGGGCTTCGAGGTGCTGACCTGTTATCCGGGGCTGCACGCGCTGGCGATGCACCGGCTGGCGCATGGCTGCTGGACGCGTGGCTGGCGCTGGCTCGGCCGCTTCCTGTCGCACATCGGCCGCTTCCTGACCGGCATCGAGATCCACCCCGGCGCGCAGATCGGGCGGCGTGTCTTCATCGACCACGGCATGGGGGTGGTGATCGGCGAGACCGCCGAGATCGGCGACGACTGCACGATCTACCAGGGCGTCACGCTCGGCGGCACCTCGCTGTACAAGGGTGCGAAGCGTCACCCGACGCTGGGCAAGGGCGTGATCGTCGGCGCGACCGCGCAGGTGCTCGGCGGCTTCACCGTCGGTGACGGTGCGCGCATCGGCTCGGGCGCGGTCGTCACCAAGCCGGTGCCGGCCGGCGCGACGGCGGTCGGCAACCCGGCGCGCATCCTGCACGACGCGGCTGACCAGCAGCGCGAGGCCGCAGCCGCGAAGATGGGCTTCTCGGCCTATGGCGTGACCCAGGGCGACGACCCGGTCGCGCAGGCGATGAAGGGCCTGATCGACCACGCCTCGGGCCACGAGCACCAGATCGCGATGCTGTGGGCCGCGATCGAGAAGCTCTCGCAGCGCAGCGCCACCGCCGACTGCGTGCCGAGCGACGCGCAGAAGGCCGAGGCCTTCGATGCGGCGGCGCTCAACGAGCTGGTCAAGCCTTCTTGACAGGTCGAGCGGCCACGCTGCGGCGGGGCGCTGTGTTGCGCTCATGTCCCCCGGCCGGAGGACATGAACGGAGCCGGTCACCCGGCGGCCTTGCCGGCCCGCTCCGGGCGTCGTGGCCTCAGCGCGCCGGCCGCACCGCCGACTTCGGCCGGAACGCCTTGCACACCGCCTCGTTCGTCTCGAGGTAGGGGCCACCGATCAGGTCGATGCAGTAGGGCACGGCCGCGAAGATGCCGTGCGCCGGCGGGTTGGCCTCGGGCAGGCCCTGCAGCGTCTCGGCGATCGACTTCGGCTGGCCCGGCAGGTTGATGATCAGCGCCTGGCCGCGGATCACGGCGACCTGGCGCGACAGGATCGCGGTCGGCACGAAGCGCAGCGAGATCTGCCGCATCTGCTCGCCGAAACCGGGCATCTCCTTGTGCGCCACGGCCAGCGTTGCCTCGGGCGTCACGTCGCGCGGTGCCGGGCCGGTGCCGCCGGTGGTCAGCACCAGGTCACAGCGCTCGGTGTCGACCAGCTCGACGAGCGCCGCGCTGATGCCGGCCTGCTCGTCGGGGATCAGCCGCGTGGCCCAGCTGATCGGGTTCTTCAGCGCGCGCGACAGCCAGTCCTGCAGCGCCGGAATGCCCTGGTCCTGGTAGACGCCGGCCGAGGCGCGGTCGCTGACCGAGACCAGGCCGATCTTCACGGCATCGTGGGCGTCACTGCTCATCATCGGCCTCCTCGTCGTTCAGCGCGGCGCGCACGAACTGGAACAGCTCCCGGTAGGCGCGGCCGTGGCGTGGCGCAGCACCGGGCGCCTCCGGCACCGCGTCCTTGCGCGCGCTGCGGATCAGGCTGCGCAGCTGCTGCAGGTCGCTGGCAGGGTGCGCACGCGTCCAGCGCGTCAGCGCCGCGTCGTCGGCGAGCAGCTCGGTGCGCCAGCGCTCGGCCTCGTGCAGCGCGAGCGCGTCCTTCGCGTGGCCGAGCTGGAAAGCGGCAACCGCCTCGCGGATCGGCTCGGCGTCGGCCTTGCGCATCAGCTTGCCCAGGTACTGGATCTGCCGGCGCTTGCCCTCGAAGCTCTTGGTGCGCTGCGCGGCGCGCACCGCCTCGCGCAGCGACTCGGGCAGGCCGATCGCGTCGATGCGCGCGTCGGGCAGCGTCATCAAGGCCTCGCCGAGCGCCTGCAAC
>DATMJX010000320.1:0-15602 GCA_035553715.1 Methylibium sp. | reverse complement strand
GGCCCGGCCGCTCCGCCGTCCGTGGGCGACCCGGATGCGCTCGAGTACACCTGCCCGATGCATCCGCAGGTACGCCGGATCGGGCCGGGCCTCTGCCCGATCTGTGGCATGGCGCTGGAGCCGGTGCTGGCTCCCGCCGGGCCCGGCGGGAGCCCCGAGCTGCGCGACATGAGCCGGCGCCTGTGGATCGGCACAGCGCTGACGCTGCCGGTGTTCGCGCTCGAGATGGGCGGGCACCTGACGAACCTGAACCATCTGCTCGGGCAGCAGGCGTCGAACGGGCTGCAGCTGCTGCTGGGCACGCCGGTCGTGCTGTGGGCCGGCTGGCCCTTCTTCGTGCGGGCCGCGGCCTCGGTGCGCCATCGCAGCCTCAACATGTTTTCGCTGATCGCGCTGGGCACCGGGGCGGCCTGGCTCTACAGCCTCGTCGGCACGGTGGCGCCGCAGGGCTTCCCCGCCGGCCTGCGCCTGGCCGATGGCGCGGTGGCCGTCTACTTCGAGGCAGCCGCGGTCATCACGGTGCTGGTGCTGCTGGGCCAGGTGCTCGAGTTGCGCGCCCGGGAGAAGACCTCCAGCGCCATCCAGGCCCTGCTCGGGCTGGCCCCGAAGACCGCGGTGCGGGTCACCGCCGACGGGACCGACGAGACCGTCCCGGTCGAGCACATCCAGGTCGGTGACCGGCTGCGCGTGCGCCCCGGCGAGAAGGTGCCGGTCGACGGCGTACTGAGCGAGGGCAAGGGCAATGTCGACGAGTCGATGGTGACGGGCGAGCCGATGCCGGTGGCCAAGGCCGTGGGCTCCAGGCTCACCGCCGGCACGCTGAACCAGACCGGCGGCTTCGTGATGCGCGCCGAGAAGGTCGGCGCCGACACCCTGCTCGCGCAGATCGTCCACATGGTCGCCGCCGCGCAGCGCAGCCGCGCGCCGATCCAGCGCATGGCCGACCAGGTCGCCGGCTGGTTCGTGCCGGTGGTCATCCTGGTCGCCGCGCTGACCTTCGCGGCCTGGCTGGCGTGGGGCCCGGCGCCGGCGTTCAGCCACGCGCTCATCAATGCGGTGGCGGTGCTCATCATCGCCTGCCCCTGCGCGCTGGGGCTGGCCACGCCGATGTCGATCATGGTCGGTGTCGGCAAGGGCGCGCAGCACGGCGTGCTGATCCGCGATGCCGAGGCGCTCGAGAAGATGGAGCAGGTCGACACCCTGGTGGTCGACAAGACCGGCACCCTGACCGAGGGCCGCCCGAAGGTCGTGCACATCGAGCCGGCCGGGGGCTGCACCGGCGAGGAGGTGCTGCAGAAGCTGGCCAGCGTCGAGCGCGCCAGCGAGCATCCGCTGGCCTTGGCGATCGTGACGGACGCGCTGGCGCGCCGGCTGCCGCTGTCGCCGGTGACGGACTTCGACTCGCCGCTCGGCCAGGGCGTCGTCGGCTCGGTCGACGGCGTGGCGGTGGTGTCGGGCAGCGCCCGGTTCCTGGCGGAGCACGGCCTCGACGTGCGCGCGCTCGAAGGCGCCGCCGAAGCGCAGCGCGCCCGGGCGGCGACGGTCATCTACGTGGGGATCGGCGGCCGGCCGGCAGGCTTCGTCGCCATCGCCGACCCGATCAAGGCCACGACGCCCCAGGCGCTCGCGGCGCTGAAGGCGGCCGGCCTGCGCATCGTCATGCTGACCGGCGACGGCCGGACCACGGCCGAGGCCGTCGGCCGCCAGCTCGGCATCGACGAGGTCGTCGCCGAGGTCCTGCCGCAGGACAAGGTCGCCGTCGTCAAGCGCCTCGCCGCCGAGGGCCGCTCGGTGGCGATGGCCGGCGACGGCGTCAACGATGCGCCGGCGCTCGCGGCCGCGCTCGTCGGCATCGCGATGGGCACCGGCACCGACGTCGCGATGGAGAGCGCCGGCATCACGCTGCTCCAGGGCGATCTGATGGGCATCGTGCGGGCGAGGACGCTGTCGCGCGCGACCCTGCGCAACATCCGCCAGAACCTCGTGCTGAGCTTCGCCTACAACGTGGCCGGCATCCCGCTGGCCGCCGGCGCGCTCTATCCCTTCTTCGGTCTGCTGCTGTCGCCGGTCGTCGCGGCCGCGGCGATGGCGCTGTCCTCGGTCAGCGTCATCGGCAACGCCTTGCGGCTGCGCACGCTCGGCATGCGAGAGGCGCAGACAGCGCCGACCGCCGTGAGCCACGCTGCGGCGCCCTGACCCGCGACCCGCGACCCGCGGGCAGCGGCCTCGAGCGGACGGGCTGCCGCCCCGCACGCGCGGCGCAGGGGCCTGCGTCACGCCTTCAGGACGCGAGGCTGCCGCGCGCCCCGGCCTCGGCCGCCGCGGTGCTCGCGAGCCGGATCGCCGGCTTGCCGGCCGGCTCGATGCGCACCGCCGGCCACAGCGCCTCGCCGCGCTGCTGGCGGTGCAGGAGCTCGGTCACCGCCGCGGCCGGCAGCGGCCGGCTGTAGAGGTAGCCCTGGATCAGCTCGCAGCCCTGCACGGCCAGGAAGCGGTGCTGGGCCTCGGTCTCGACGCCTTCGGCCACCAGCGTCAGGTGCAGGCTGCGCGCCATCGAGGCGATCGCCGCGACGATGGCGGCATCGTCGCCGCCCTGCGGCAGGTCCTTGACGAAGGTGCGGTCGATCTTGAGCTTGTTGATCGGCAGGCGCTTCAGGTAGGCCAGCGAGGACAGGCCGGTGCCGAAGTCGTCGACCGCGACCTTCAGGCCGCGCTCGCGCAGCGCCGACAGCTGGGCCACGTTGGAGTCGATGTCCTCGACCATCGAGTGCTCGGTGATCTCGATCTCCAGCGCGGCCGGGTCGGCGCCGCTGGCCGCCAGCGCGGCCTCGACCTGCGCCGTCAGGCCGCGGCGCAGCTGGCGCGCCGAGACGTTGACCGCGAGGACGATGTCGTCGTGGCCGGCGTCGGCCCAGGCCCTGAGCTGGCGGCAAGCGGCGTGCAGCACCCACTGGCCGATGTCGATGATCTGGCCGCTGCGCTCGGCCACCGGCACGAACTCGGCCGGCGACACCGCGCCCAGCTCGGGGTGGTTCCAGCGCAGCAGCGCCTCGACGCCGACCAGGCGCTGCGAGGGCAGCTGCACGATCGGCTGGTAGACCAGGTGCAGCTCGTCGCGCTCGATCGCATGGCGCAGGTCGTTGTCGAGCCGGATGCGGTTCTGCGCGTGCGTCTCCATCTCGGCGCGGAAGACCTCGAAGGTGTTCTTGCCAAGCGCCTTGGCGGCATACATGGCCGTGTCGGCGGCGCGCAGCAGCGCCGCCTGCTCGGTGGCGTCGAGCGGGTAGCGCGCGATGCCGACGCTGGAGCGCACCGGGATCAGCTGGCCGGCCACCTCGGCCGGCGCCTCGAAGGCGACGCCCACCGACTGGCCGAGCAGGCGCAGCTGCGCCGCGTCCTGCTCGCCCGGCGCGATGACGAGGAACTCGTCGCCGCCGAAGCGGAACACCAGCTCCTCGGACTGCACGTACTTGGTGAGCCGCGCCGCCACGGCCTGCAGCACCGCGTCGCCGGCGGCGTGGCCGAGCGTGTCGTTGACGACCTTGAAGTCGTCCAGGTCGATCAGCAGCAGCGCGAAGCCGGGGTTGGCGCCGCCCTCGGCGCGCCCGATCAGCGTCCGCAGCGCGTCCACCGCGGCGTGGCGGTTGCGCAGGCCGGTCACCGGGTCGAAGAAGGCCAGGTAGTCGAGCCGGTTCTCGGTGGCATCGACCTCGCGGCGCACGCGGATCACCAGCAGATAGGCCACCGCGAAGGCCAGCGCGCCGGCCAGTGCCGTGATCGCGACGTAGAGCGCCACGCGCAGGCGCAGCGGCGTGAGGCTGGCGGCCACATGCAGCGAGCCGAGCACGCGGCCGCGCTCGGCCACCGGCGCGACGACCACCAGCGCGTCATCGGTGAAGGCGTGCACGACCTCGGTCGGGCCGGCCGGGCCGATGGCGGGCAGCGGTTCGACCGCGTGGCCCTCGGCGTGGAAATGGGCGATCGGCTGGCCGTCGGCGCCGCGCAGCTCGGCGTGACGGATCAGCGGCGAGGCCTCCAGGCTGGCCAGCGTCGCGGCGGCGACGCGGCGGTCGTCGAACACCAGCGCGGCCGAGCTGTGCTCGGCGGTGATGCGCGCCTGCACCGTCAGCTCCTCGATCAGGCCCGCGCGCAGCGACAGGTAGACGAAGGCGTCGAAGATCAGGCCCGACAGCAGCAGCGCGACCGCCGAGCTGACGACGACGGCGCGCGTCAGCCGCCGGCCGAGCGCATGGCGCGCGCGCGGCACGGGCGGCGCGGCGGCGGGGCGGGGTTTCATTCCTGGACTCCTTGCGCGAGGCGCAGCAGCTTGGCGCTGAGCTGCAGCTCGGCGCGCCGCGCGGCGCCGAGGTTGACGCTGAAGACGAGCTTCGAATCGCGCGGCTGCAGCACGATCGCCGCGGCGCGCGGCGGCAGCTGCGCGTCACTGATCAGCAGCAGGCCGGGCGTGGGTCGCGGCTCGCCCTCGCCGGTCTCGGCGTCGCCGACGAAGGCCGCATGGCAAGGCGGCGCTCCGGCGGCCACCGGCCAAGCCTGCAGCGCCAGCCGCGCACCGCGCAGCGGCCGGCCCTGCAGCGGCTTGAAAGCGGCCGCGGCCGGGTGCGCCGGTGGAATGCACAGCACCCACGGAGCGCCTGGCGCGGGCTGCGCCGCGGCCGGCCAGTCGGCAAACATCAGCAGGTTGAAGACGATCGCGGCCTTCAGATCGGCCTCGTCGGCCGCCCAGGCCGGTGCCGCCAGCGCGAGCGCCAGAGCCCCCGCGACGGGCCGCAGTCGTCGGAGCCAGACCCAGGGGTTCCAGGCCATGCGCTAGAAGCCCAGGTCCAGCTTGAAGCGCACGTTGCGCCCGTCCTGCGGCGCAGCCGACTGCAGCACCGAACCGGTGCCGACGTCGCTCGGCCGGCGGTCGAACAGGTCGTCGACGCTCAGCGCCACGCGCGTGCCCGGCCAGGGCCCGTAGTGGCTCAGCGTCGCGTTGACCAGGCCGTGGCCGGCGACGCCCTCGCGCCGGCCGATCAACAGGCCCTCGGCGCCGAGCGTCCAGCCGTGCACGAGGGGCAGCACGGCAATCGCCTTGGCCATGTGGCGTGGACTGCGCCCGCCCACGCCGGCCGCATCGTCGCCGTGATGGCGGCTGTAATTGAGCCGCAGCTCGCGGCCGTCGAGGGCCCCGTACTGGAACTCCAGCTCCACGCCGCGCGTGCGCAGCGTGCCGGCGTTGCGGAACACCAGCAGGCCGTCGAGCGGGTCGGTCTGCTGAACCAGCAGGTCGCGGGCGCGGCTGTCGAAGGCGGCAACGGTCCAGCGCGTCTCGGCGCTCGGCCGGTATTCGGCGACCAGATCGCTCCCGTGCACGCGCTCGGGGGCAAGGTCCGGGTTGCCCTTGTAGCCGCCGCCCGGGCCGAGGTCGTAGCGGGTCTCGTAGGCATTGGGCTGGCGGAAGGCACTGCCGTGCATGGCCTTGAGCGTCAGGTCCGGCGCAGGGTGGGCGACCAGCGCCAGCCGGTGGCTGAAGCGGCCGGCGGCCTCGTCGATGCGGTCGTGGCGCAGACCGCCGGTCAGCGACAGCGTCGGCGTCAGGGCCCAGTGGTCCTCGGCGTAGAGCGAGAAGCGCCGGCCGTCGTGGTGGTCGTCGAGGTAGGTGACGGCGGGCGAGAGGTCCCGGTTGGACTGGTCGCGCGTCGGCGAGCGCTGCAGGTCGATCCCGGCGACGAGCTTGTGGCCGGCGAAGCGCAGCGTCGTGAGCTGCGACTCCACGCCCCACCAGCGCGAGGCCGCGCGGTCGGCGTTGAGCGTGAGCGGCGGGGTGTCGATCACGTAGACCCCGTGGAAGTCGTAGTGGCCGCCGTACAGCCGCAAGCGCCACTGGCTGTGCTCGCCGAGCGCCTCGGTCCAGGCCAGGCTGGCGAGCGTCTGCGTGTCGCGGTAGCGGTTGCGCGGGTCGCCGAAGACGATGTCCTGCTCGCCCGACAGGCCCTTGGTGCGGTCGGCGTGCACCAGCGTCGCGAGCAGGCCGCCTTGCTCGTACTTCAGGTAAAGCTGCTCGGCGCGCTCGTGGTCGGTGCCGCGGCTGATGCCGTGGTTCGTGGCCGGCGCGTCGAAGCTCGGGTAGTAGGGGTCGCGGCCGTCGGCGCGCAGCGCCGTGGCCGAGGCCAGCAGCGTGCCGCCGGGCACCGGCGACCAGGTCTGCGTCAGCCGCAGATGGCGGCTGCGGCCGCCGCCGACGCCGGCCGCCAGCTCGCCGCCGGCGCCCGCCACCGGCGTGCGGGTCACGACGTTGACCACGCCGAACAGCGCATTCGGCCCATGCACCGCCGAGCCCTGGCCGGGCGAGAACTCGACGCGCTCGACCAGGTCGAGATCGATCGGGAACTCGCTGCCGAGGAAGGCCTGGTCATAGACCGTGTCGTTGACGCGGTTGCCGTCGATCAGCAGCAGGATGCGGGTGTTGTAGTCGCCCGCGGCGGCGTAGCCGCGCACGCCGAGGTAGGCGTAGGCACGGTCCGAGGACACCAGCACGCCGCGCACCGAGCGCAGCACGTCGGACAGGCTGCGGTAGCCGAGCGCGCGGATCTGCGCGGCGGTGATCACGGTGGCCGAGGCCGGCGACTCGCTCAGGCGCAGCGGCAGCCTGGAGACGGCGCTGACCTCGAGGTCGAGCAGTCTCTCGAGCGGCAGCGTCGCGAGGTCGGCCGCCCGGGCCGGCGGCAGCGCGCCGGCCAGCGCCAGCCCGACGCACAGCACCGCGGCCCGCCAGGGCGGCGAGGCCATCGGCCGCACAAGGGCGGCGCGCCGTGGAGGTCTGGCGAGAATCGGCATGCAGGGCAGGTCCCGGGCAAGGAAGGCAAGGCGTTTGCCTGTCGTGCGTCGCGCCGCCCTCGACCTGCCTGGCCGCGCGAACCTGCGGGTTTATCGGCCGTCGCCCCGCGAACTTGAGCGGCGGCCCGGGGCCGCGGCGCGGGCCGCCTGCCACTGCCGCGGGCCCTCCGCACCGCGCCACCGCGGCGCTCGCGGTACAAGGGCGCCATGAACACACCGCCCTCGCCGCCCCCGCAGCCGCGCAACCCGCTGCACGGGCTGACCCTGGAGGCCATCGTCACGGCGCTGGCCGGGCACTACGGATGGGAGGGCCTGGCCGAGCGCGTGCCGCTGCGCTGCTTCAGCAGCGAGCCGAGCGTCGACTCGAGCCTGAAGTTCCTGCGCAAGACGCCCTGGGCGCGCGAGAAGGTCGAGAGCCTCTACCTCTTCATGCTGCGCGAGCGCCGCCGCGCGCGCGGCGGCGAGGCGGCCGGTCCGCGATGACGCCCTCGCCGGCCCCGCTGCGCTACCTGGGCGGCTACCCGCCGGAGCTGCTGGCCCGCGTCGGCGAGCTGCTCGCGCAGGGCCGGCTCGGCGCGAGCCTGCGCCAGCGCTACCCGCAGGCCCACGAGGTGCGCACGGACGGTGCGCTGTACGCCTACGTGACGGACCTCAAGGGCCGCTTCATGCGCCATGCCGCGCCGCTGGCCCGGGTGCAGTACGACAACACGCTGCACATCGTGCGCAACGCGCTGGGCACCCACACCACGGTGGCGCGCGTGCAGGGCCGCAACCTCAAGGCCAAGCGCGAGATCCGCGTGGCCGGGCTGTTCCGGCAGGCGCCCGAGCCCTTCCTGCGGATGATCGTCGTGCACGAGCTCGCGCACCTGAAGGAGCGCGAGCACGACAAGGCCTTCTACGCGCTGTGCACGCACATGGAGCCGGCCTACCACCAGCTCGAGTTCGACGTCCGGCTGTGGCTGACGGCGCTCGAGCACGAGGCGGCGCCCGAGCCGCCGCGCGCCACCCCGGCGGGCTGACGCGCGCCGCCGCCGGGGCGCGGCCTCAGGCCTTCAGCCGGGCCAGTGCCGCCGTCACGGCGGGCTGGACCGCCGGGTCGACGCCCGCCTCGGCCCCCCAGCGCCGCCCGGCCAGCGCCTGCGCCGCGCGCGGCAGCGCCTCGCCGAGCAGGCGCTCGGTGTTCGCGACGAGCTGCGTGCGCTGCTCGGGCGTGCCCGGCCCGCCGCGCAGCACCACGTAGGGGAACAGCTTCGAGACCTCCCAGAGCCGGAAGGGCTCGGCGGCGAGCAGCGCGGCCAGCCCCTCGCAGTCGCCGAGCTCGCCGAGCAGGCGCCGCAGCTCGAGCCCGCGCTGCGAGCGGTCGACCACGAACAGCCAGCCCTGGGCCGGCCGCTCGGTGCCGAACTCGCCGGCGGCGATGCGCGCCCGCAAACCTTCACCGACCTGCTTGGCCTGCAGGCCGCGTCGTTTCGCCTCACCCATGGCGGCTCAGGCGAGCAGGTCCTCGGGCGTCTTGCCCGCGGCGATGGCGTCGACGAACCACTGCGGCCGGCGGCCGTGGCCGCTCCAGCCGTGACCCTGCTCGTCGCGGTACTTGATCTTGCTGGCCGGCTTCTTCGCGGCGGATGCCGCACGCTGGCCCGCGCGCGGACCGCGCTTCGCGCCGCCCAGGCCGAGGTCGGCCGCACTCAGGCCGTAGAAGGCGATCGCCTCCTTGATGCGCGCGATCACCTCGCCGACTTCCTTGCGACGGATCGCCTCGGCCTCGCGTTCGAGCTTGGCGATCTGCTTCTGCAGCTGTGCCAGGGTCTTGGCCATGTGGCTCCTCTTGTTGATCCCAAAGACAGGGCGAAGGATAAGCGCTGCGCCGCGCACGCCCTCTCAGCCTGCCGTCAAGCCGGCGGCAGTGGCGCGACGATGGCGCGCGCCATGCGCCGCGCCGCGCCCTGGTGGGCCTGGGCGAAGCGGTGCGCCGCCGCGGCCATCGCCGCCCGCGCGCCGGCATCGCCGATCAGCGCGCCGGCGCGGCCGAGCGCGGCCCCGAGGTCGGCACTGCGCTCGGCCGCGCCGGCGGCGATCGCGAGCTCGGCGGCCTGGGCGAAGTTGTAGGTGTGCGGCCCCATCAGCAGCGGGCAGCCGCAGGCCGCGGCCTCGATCAGGTTCTGCCCGCCCAGCGGTGCGAAGCTGCCGCCCAGCAGGGCCACCGACGCGGCGGCGTAATAGGCCGGCATCTCGCCGAGGCTGTCGCCGAGCCAGACCTCGGCCGCGCACGCCGCCGCGTCGGGCCCGCCCTCGCCCCAGGCGCTGCGGCGCGCGAGCGTGCAGCCGGCCAGCGCCACCGCGCGCGCGACCGCCTCGAAGCGCTGCGGATGGCGCGGCACGATCCACAGCCGCGCGTGCGCGGCCAGCCCGGAGGCGGCCCAGGCCGCCAGCAGCGGCTCCTCCTCGCCCTCGCGCGTGCTGGCGGCCAGCAGCAGCGGCTTGTCGCTGGCGGCGGCCCAGGCGCGGCCGCGGGCGAGCAGCGCCGCATCGGGGCTCATGTCGAACTTCAGGTTGCCCATCACGGCCACCGCGCCGACACCGGCCGCGCGCAGCCGCGCCGCGTCGGCCTCGGTCTGCGCCAGCGCCTGGGCCAGCGAGGCCGCGGCCGGGCGCAGCAGCGCCGCGAGGCGCCGGCCACGGCGCAGGCTGCGCTCCGACAGGCGCGCGTTGGCCAGCAGCATGGGCACGCCGGCCACCCGGGCCTCGTGCAGCAGCACCGGCCAGACCTCGGTCTCCATCAGCACGCCGGCCGCGGGCCGCCAGTGGGCGAGGAAGCGCCGCACCGCGCCCGGCGTGTCCCAGGGCAGCCAGGCCTGCGCATCGCCGGGGCGCAGCAGCGCCTGGCCGGCCTCGCGGCCGGTCGCGGTGCCGTGCGTCAGCAGCAGTCGCAGGCCGGGGCGCTCGGCCCGCAGCGCCTCGATCAGCGCCGCGGCGGCGCGCGTCTCGCCGAGCGAGACCGCATGGATCCACAGCGCGCCGGGCGCAGCGGCCGCCGCATAGAAGCCGAAGCGCTCGCCGATCGCATGGCGGTACAGCGGCTCGGCGCGGCCGCGCCACCACAGCCGCAGCACATAGACCGGGCTCAGCAGGGCCAGCAGGCCGCCGTAGAGCGCACGCGCCACGGCGCTCATGCCCGTCAGTGAATGACGATCTCGATGCGCCGCCCGGCGCGCACGAGTCGGCCCGTCAAGCGGCCGCCGAGGACCGGCGCCGCCGGTTCGCCAGCCGCTCCCCCTCGAGGGGGAGCGGCGAAGCCGCAACGGGGGTGATCCACGTCAGTGCGCCGCAGCGACGACCTGCGCGTCGGGCTTGACGGCGCGCAGCGCGGCCATGAACTGGGCCTCGATGCGCTGCAGCGCCGCCGGGGTCTGGCCCTCGAAGCGCAGCACCAGCACCGGCGTGGTGTTGGAGGCGCGGATCAGGCCGAAGCCGTCCGGGTACTCGGCGCGCAGCCCGTCGATCGTGATGACCTCGCTCGCGCCGGGGAGGCGCGCGGTCTGGCGCAGCGTCTCGATCAGCGCGTGGTGCTCGCCCTCGGCGCAGCGCACGTTGATCTCGGGCGTCGCGTGGCTGGTCGGCAGCGCGTTCAGCACGGCGCTCGGGTCCGGGTGGCGCGACAGGATCTCGAGCAGCCGCGCGGCGGTGTAGGTCGCGTCGTCGAAGCCGTACCAGCGCTCGCCGAAGAAGATGTGGCCGCTCATCTCGCCGGCGATCGGCGCCTGGCGGACCTTCATCTCGGCCTTGATCAGCGAGTGGCCGGTGCGCCACATCACCGGCTCGCCGCCGGCCTCGCGGATCGCCGCGGCGAGGCGCTGGCTGCACTTGACGTCGAAGATCACCGGCGCGCCCGGGTTGCGCGCGAGGATGTCGCGTGCATAGAGGATCAGCTGGCGGTCGGGGAAGATGTTGTGGCCGTCGGCGGTGACGACGCCCAGGCGGTCGCCATCGCCGTCGAAGGCCAGGCCGAGCTCGGCGCCGGTGGCCTTCACGGTGCGGATCAGGTCCTCGAGGTTCTCGGGCTTCGACGGGTCCGGATGGTGGTTCGGGAAGTTGCCGTCGACCTCCGAGTACAGCTCGATCACCTCGCAGCCGAGCGCGCGCAGGATGCCCGGGGCCGAGGCGCCGGGGATGCCGTTGCCCGAATCGACGACGATCTTCATCGGCCGCGCGAGCCGGCAGTCGCCGACGATGCGCTGGCGGTACTCGGCGCCGATGTCCATCGGGGCGCTGCGCCCGCGGCCGGTCGCATAGTCCTCGGCCTCGATGCGACGGCGCAGGCCCTGGATCTCCTCGCCGTGGATCGCGCGGCCGGCCAGCACCATCTTGAAGCCGTTGTAGTCCTTCGGGTTGTGGCTGCCGGTGACCTGGATGCCGCTGCGGCAGCCATGCGCGCCGCGCGTCGCGGCCACGTAATAGAGCATCGGCGTCGTCACGGCGCCGAGGTCGACGACATCGAGCCCGGTCGAGGCCAGCCCGCAGATCAGCGCGGCCGCCAGCGCCGGCCCCGACAGCCGGCCGTCGCGGCCGACCGCGACGGCGCGCTCGCCGGCGGCCAGCGCCTCGGTGCCGAAGGCGCGGCCGAGCTGCTCGGCGAAGCGCTCGTCGAGCGTCTTGCCGACGATGCCGCGGATGTCATAGGCCTTGAAGATCGACGCGTCCACCTGCATGCGAGCCCTCTGCGTTTGAAGTGCGAGGCATTGTAGGAAGGGGGCGCGGCGAGGCCGCCGCGGCGCGCCAGCCACAGGTCCGAAAACGGCGAGTCTTCACGACCCCGGCGCCTAAGATGCCCGCATGGACGCCACCGCCCCCCCGCCGATCGACACCGACGCCGCCTACCGCGCCTGGGTGGCGCGCGACGCGCGCTTCGACGGGCGGCTCTTCGTCGGCGTCACCTCCACCGGCATCTACTGCCGCCCGGTGTGCCGGGCGAAGCTGCCGCAGCGCGCCCGCATGCGCTTCTATGCCAACGCCGCGAGCGCCGAGCGCGACGGCTTTCGCCCCTGCCTGCGCTGCCGGCCCGAGCTCGCGCCCGGGCTGTCGCTGACCGACTCCTCGCAGACCCTCGCCGAGCAGGCCGCGAGCTGGATGCGCGAGGCGGTGCACGCGGGCCACGCCATCGACGTGCCGGCCGTCGCCGCACGCCTGGGGGTCAGCGAGCGGCACCTGCGCCGCATCTTCCAGGCCGCGCATGGCGTGACGCCGATCGACTTCCTCGGCACCCAGCGCCTGCTGCTCGCCAAGCAGCTGCTGACCGACACCGCCGAGCCGGTGAGCGCGATCGCGCACGCCAGCGGCTACGCGAGCCTGCGCCGCTTCAACGCCGCCTTCGCCGGGCGCTACGGCCTGAGCCCGAGCGCGCTGCGCCGCGAGGGCCGCACCGGCGCGAGCGCACCGCAGGCGCTGACCTTGCGGCTCGGCTGGCGCCCGCCCTATGACATCGAGGCCCTGCTCGGCTTCCACGCCCGCCGCGCGCTCGACGGCGTCGAGCGCGTCGAGGGCCTGGCGCTGCTGCGCACGCTGGCGCTGCGCCACGCTGGCCGGCGCCACGCCGGCTGGCTGGTCGCGCGCTTCGTGCCCGAGCGCTGCGAGCTGCAGGTCGAGCTGGCCGCGACGCTGGCGCCGGCGCTCGGCCCGCTGCTGCAGCGGCTGCGCCAGGCCTTCGACCTCGATGCCGACCCGCAGCGCATCGACGCCGCGCTCGCGAGCCTGCCGGTGCCGCTGCGCCCCGGCCTGCGCCTGCCGGGCGCGCTCGACGGCTTCGAGGTCGCGGTGCGCGCGGTGCTCGGCCAGCAGGTCACGGTGCAGGCGGCACGCACGCTGGCCGGCCGGCTGGTGGCGCGCTTCGGCCTGCCGATCGACACGCCGCACGCCGGCCTGCAGCGCCTCTTCCCCGAGGCCGAGACGCTCGCCCGCGCCGACGCGTCCGCGCTCGGCGAGCTGGGCATCGTGCGCCAGCGCGTCGGCGCGATCCAGGCGCTCGCGCGCGCGGTCGCCGACGGCACGCTCGAGCTGCACCGCGCCGCGCCGCTGGAGGCCACGCTCGCGGCACTGCAGGCGCTGCCCGGCATCGGCCCCTGGACCGCGCAGCTGATCGCGATGCGCGCGCTGGCCTGGCCCGACGCCTGGCCGGCCGCCGACATCGGCCTGTACCAGGCCCTCGGCACCCGCGATGCGCAGCGCACGACCGCGCTCGCCGAGGCCTGGCGGCCCTGGCGCGCCTACGCGGTGATGCAGCTGTGGCAGCACCTGGAGACCTCCGCATGAGCCCCTATCTCGCCCAGGCGCGTTGCGACACGCCGCTCGGCCCGGTGACCCTCGCCGCGAGCGCGCACGGCCTCGCCGGGCTGTGGTTCGACGGCCAGAAGCACCACCCCGGCACGCTCGACGCACCCGTCGACCCCGCGCAGCGCTGGCTCGCCCAGGCGGCGGCCGAGCTGGCGCGCTACTGGGCCGATCCGCACGCCGGCTTCACGCTGCCGCTGGACCCGCAGGGCAGCGCGTTCCAGCGCGCGGTGTGGCAGGCGCTGCGCGGCATCGACGCCGGCCGCACGAGCAGCTACGGCGCGCTGGCCGCCTCGCTGGGCCGTGCCTCGGCGGTGCGCGCGGTCGCGGCGGCGATCGGTCGCAACCCGGTCTCGATCGTCGTGCCCTGCCACCGCGTGCTGGGTCGCGACGGTGCGCTGACCGGCTATGCCGGCGGCCTCGAGCGCAAGGCCGCGCTGCTCGAGCACGAGCAGCGCGTGCCCCGTTGAGCGTCGCACCGCTCGCGGCCCGCAGGACGCCTGGCCAGGCCGGCCTGGCGGCGGCCCCGGCCCGAGCCCCGCGTGAAGCCCTTCACCTGCAGCCTCCATGAGAGTTGACTTATGCTGGATTCGCGCCCTCTGCCGACGGCGCCGCGACGACGTCCCTCGACGTATCCGCCCGTGCCCCGCGGGCCCGACCGTCGCACCGATCTCCCCCGCTTCCTTCCCAACGACAACGACCCGAGACAAGCCATGCCTGCAAAGACCCTGCGCCGACGAAAACCGACCCCGATGCGACTCGCCGCCGCTGCCGCGGCCCTGCTCGCCAGCCCGCTCGCGCTGGCCGGCACGACGATCGAACTCAATGACCGGACCTCGCTGAGCATCGGCGGCGGCCTGCGCGTGAGCTACAGCTCCACCGAGGAGAGCGCACCCGGCACCGGCCGCGACAAGGACGTCGCGCTCGAGAACGCGCGCCTGTACCTCAGCGCCCGCTACGACAAGGTGTTCGGCTTCACCCTCAACACCGAGATCCGCCGCGACCCGAGCGGCAACGAGGACGGCATCCGCGCGCTCGACGCCTACGTGCAGTACGAGCCCTCGCCCGTGTTCAACATCTGGGCCGGCCGCCTGCTGCCGCCCGGCGACCGCGCCCACCTCGACGGTCCCTTCTACCTGATGGCCTGGGACTACCCCTTCGTCACGCAGTACCCGGGCCACACGATCGGTCGCGACAACGGCGTCACCGTGTGGGGCAAGCCGCTGGACGGCAAGCTGACCTATGTCATCGGCGCCTTCGAGGGCCACAACCGCTGCCGCGGCTGCTCGAACGACGACCGCAACCCGCTGTACGCGGCACGCCTGGCCTACGCCTTCCTCGACGCCGAGCCGGCCCCGGGCTACTACACCTCCAGCACCTACTACGGCGCGAAGGACATCCTGAGCGTCGGCGTGGCGGGGATGTACCAGGCCGACGGCGTCGGCCGCTCGAGCACCGAGAAGGACGACTACACCGGCTACAGCCTCGACCTGCTGTTCGAGAAGAACCTCGGCCCGGGCGTGCTGACGCTCGAGGGGATCGCCTACGAGTACGACTTCGACGTCGTCGACGCGGCCCTCTACCGCAAGAACATCGGGGGCCTGACGGCCGGCAACGGCTACCAGGCCGGCGCGGCCTGGCTGTTCCCGCAGGTCATCGGCTACGGCAAGTTCCAGCCCCACGTGCGCTACCAGCGCTTCGAGCCCGATGACGGCGCCGAGATGCGCAGCGTCGAGGTCGGCCTGAGCTACCTGATCGACGGTCAGAACGCCAAGCTGATGGCGGTCTACACCGACACCGAGACCGCCGGCACCAAGCGCGACCGCTTCCTGATCGGCGCGCAGTTCCAGTACTGAGCCGGCGCGCGCGGCCTCTGGCGGAACGCCAGGGCCGCGCGCGGCACGGTGGCGCGCCATCGGCAGCGATGGAGCGCCGTGATGGGGCGCCGTGCGATGCTCGCGCCATGCTGCGCACGCTCCGAGAACTCTTCGATTCGCTCGTCACCCCCACCCCCGGCGCGCCACCGGCGCAGGCCGAGCACCAGCTCCAGCTCGCCACCGCGGTGCTGCTGGTCGAGGTGATGCGCGCCGACGCCGGCTTCGCCGACGCCGAGCGGCGCGCCGTGCTCGACGCGCTGGCCGACAAGTTCGCGCTGGCGCCCGACGAGTGCGAGCGGCTCGCCGACCTGGCCGTCGCGACGGCGCGCGATGCGACCGACTTCCACGCCTTCACCTCGCGCCTCAACGCGCACTTCACGATGCCGCAGAAGCTGCGCATGGTCGAGCACCTGTGGCGCGTCGCCTATGCCGACGGCACGCTGTCGGCGCACGAGAACCATGTGCTGTGGCGCGTCGCCGACCTGCTGCACGTGCCGCACGGCGCCTACATCAACGCCAAGATGCGCGCGCGCCCGCCGGCGGCGGGCTGAGGCGGCGCGGTGG